>NZ_JCBANA010000007.1:0-117637 GCF_059760725.1 Achromobacter sp. 1014246743 | reverse complement strand
ACAAACGCGAACGATATAAAACTAAGCCACGTTGGCGGGGAAGTCTGAAGTGAGTAGAGGAAACAGGGACACCCCGGGGGAGAGAAGACCACGCAACAACAACGAAACCCCACCCGCCTCTCCGGCGGGCTGGGCGCGGGGTTTGGCGGGTTGCCCCGGCTGGCCGTGTCCAGCACGTCCGAGGCGATCCGTGCGCTGTGCGTCCTGCTGCCCGGCTTTGAAAACCGCCTGCTCGACAGCGAATCCAAGGGGGTGCGCTACGCCTGCTTCATCGGCCGGCGCAACTTGGGCGAAGACGAGCTTGCGCGGCCGGCAGGCAACGAAGACATCCGCATCGCGCCCATGCCGACGGGCGCCAAGCGCGGCGGCCTGATGCAGGTGGTGGTGGGGGTGGCGTTGATCGTCGCGTCCTTCATTCCTGGTTTGAACGCCATCGCCTGGGGCGCCATGACGCTCTCGGGCGCCATGGCGTCGATGGGCATGGCCATGGCCCTTGGGGGCCTGGTCCAGATGCTGAGCCCCCAGCAGCGGGCGTTGAGCGCCAAGGACGGGCCCAACAACGGCGCGTCGTACAACTTCAACGGCCCGGTGAACACGACGGCACAGGGTAATCCCGTGCCGCTGCTGTACGGCGAGCTGATCGTGGGCAGTTCCACCATTTCGGCCGGCATCTACTCGGAAGACCAGGTGTAACGCCAGGCGCTTGCCCGTTGCCGGACGGATTTCCCGTGTGGCGACGGGCGGATCAGCCGTGATACCCCCTAGAATCAGGAACCGGGCGGGGCGTGGCCCCGCCGGCCGTGTTCTACCGGGAGCCGCGATCTCGCATGAAGCGCAACTTCAACATCCACGACCTGCGTATCTTCTACACCGTGGTCATGACGGGGTCGACCCGCCAGGCCGCGCAGGCCATGCACCTGACGCAGCCGGCAGTCAGCCACGCCATTTCGCGGCTGGAAGCCGCCACCGGCGTGCTGCTGTTCGACCGGTCCCACAAGACGCTGCGCCCCACCGAGGCCGGCCAGTACCTGTACAGCGAGGCCAAGTTCGTGCTGGACGAACTGGTGCGAATCGACGAAGCCCTGCACAGCATCGAACAGTTCGGCGGCCGCAGCCTGCGCATCGCGACGTCGCCCGCGTTGGCGCTGGACTACGCGTCCGACGCCGTGCGCCGCTACGTGCAGGCCAACGGCACCCGGCCGTTCTCGATCGATCTGGAATCGTCCGTGCAGCTCATCAGCGCGGTGGAAACCATGCGCGCCGATGTCGGGCTGGGCGCTGTGTCGCAAGACAGCGCGCGCCTGAGTTTCAGGCCGTTCCTGCGGACCGAGGTCATGGCGATTGCCCATCGCGACCATCCGCTGGCAGACGGCAGCACGGTGGCCGTGGCGGATATCGCACCGGACACGTATGTGCAGCCCTTGTGGTCGGACTACGTCATGCCCCAGGGCGACATCGCCGATACGCTACAGCTGCGGTCCGGCATGCAGGCGCACATGACGTTGCTGGCGGGTACGGTCAGGGCGGTGCGTGGCATCAGCCTGGTCAATGCGCTGTCGGCGTCCGATATCGTGTCGGCCTATCCGGATCTGGTGGCCTTGCCGCTGACGTCGCGCCAGTGGTTCGATTTTCTGCTGATCACCCGCAAGGACAGCGCCAATCAAGACGTGGCCGAGCGCCTGCTGGAAGCCTTGCATGCCGGCGCCCAGGCGCGCCGGCAGGGCGTGTATGCCAATACCATCCAGCTGTTGGACTGGGGCCTGTAACACTACAGGGCCCCAGGGGCGCCTCAATCCGCGGGCGGCTGCCAGGGCAGCGACTGCAAGTCGCCGTCGATGCTGATCGCCTGGCCGCTGATCATCGCGCCAAACGGGCTGGCCAGGAACAGCGCCATGTTGGCGATGTCGGCCGCGCGGACGAACTGGCCCAGGCTGACGCCGGCCAGTTCCAGGCGGGTTTCTTCTTCTACCGTCAGGCCCATGTTCCGGGCGCGCGCCTCGATCACCCGGTCGATGCGCGGCCCGGCTACCAGGCCGGGCAGCAGCGCATTGACGCGGATGCCGTAGCCGCCCAGCTCCACCGCCAGCGAGCGGGTCAGGCCCACCACGCCCCATTTGGTGGCCGCGTAAGGGGTGCGCATCGGCACGCCCATGCGCCCCGCCACCGAGCTGATGTTGATGATGCTGCCGCCGCCCGCCTGGCGCAGCGCCGGCAACGCGTGCCGCACGGTATGGAATTGCGCGGCCAGGTTGATGTCCAGCGTCGCGTCCAGGGCGTCGGGTGCGATGTCGGCGATGCCAGCCGTGGGGCCGGCGATGCCGGCGTTGTTGACCAGCACGTCCAGGCCGCCCAGGTGCTCCAGCGCGGCCTGCATGTAGCGGTCGATTTCATCGCGGCGGCTGACGTCGGCGCGCAACCACGGGTGGGGGCAGGCCGCCAGGGCCTGCTCGTCCACATCGCACACGTGGACCCGCGCGCCGCGGGCCGCGAATGCACCGGCGATGGCGGCGCCGATGCCGCCGGCGCCTGCCGTCACGATCACGCGCTTGCCGGCCAGGTCCACGGGCAGGGTGCCGATGTCGCCGGGAACAGGATTTTTCACAGCCATTCGAATACTCCTTCGGGTCAGGGCTTCATCAGCCGGCAGGTCGATTCGGCGGGCGACGTGTAGATCTGGTCACCCGGGGCGCGAGCCACCAGCTTGTAGTAGTCCCACGGCCCCTTGGATTCGGCCGGGGTCTTCACCTGCATCAGGAACATGTCGTGCTGCATCAGCCCGTCGGCGCGAATCTTGCCGTCCTTGACGAAGAAGTCGTTCACCGGGTTGGCCTTCAGCCACTTCATCACCGTGTCGCCGTCCGTCGTCTTGGTGGCGGCCACGGCCTTCAAGTAGGTGGTGGCGGCGGAATAGTCGCCCGCTTGCAGCATCGAGGGCTTTTTCTTCATCCGCTCCTCGAAGCGCGCGGCCCACTGGCGCGAGGCGTCGTCCTGGTCCCAGTACCACGCCGTGGTCAGGTACATGCCCTGCGCGGCTTGCAGGCCCAGTGCGTGGATATCGGTGATCAGCACCAGCAGGCCGGCGATCTTCATCTTGGGCGTCAGGCCGAATTCCGCGGCCGCCTTGACCGCGTTGCTGGTGTCGCTGGCCGAGTTCGCCAGCCCCAGCACCGTCGCGCCCGATGCCTGCGCCTGCAGGATGAACGACGAGAAGTCGGCGGTGTTCAGCGGATGGCGCACGCGGCCTTTGACGGTGCCGCCGTCGGCCGTGACCACCGCCGACGCATCGCGTTCCAGCGCCTGGCCAAAGGCATGGTCCACCGTCAGGAAATACCAGTCCTTGTTGCCTTCCTTGAGCATGGCGCGCGCGGTGCCGCGGGCCAGCGACACCGTGTCGTAGACGTAATGCACCGTGTAGGGCGTGCACTGCGAATTGGTCAGTTCCGACGCACCCGCGCTCACCACGAAAAAGGGCGTCTTCTTTTCTTCGGCCACCTTGGCCATCGCCAGCGCCGCCGCCGAATTGGCCCCGGCGATCAGCATGTTCACGCCTTTCTGGTCCAGCCATTCCCGAGCGCGCGACGACGCGATATCTGCGCGGTTCTGATGGTCGGCCACCAGCACCTCGATCTTCTTGCCCGCCACCGTGCCGCCGAAATCGGCAATCGCCATCTTGATGGCCTCGGCGCCGCCCGGGCCGTCCGCGTCCGCCGACAGCCCGGACATATCGGTGATGAAGCCGATGCGGATCACGCCGTCATCGGCCTGCGCCGCGGCGCCCCAGCCCAGCGCCGTGGCCAGCGCGGCCGCGCACAATGTCTTGTTCATGGTGTTGTCTCCCTTGGATGTTGTTATCGCGCCCGCCTGGCCGGCGTGCGCGCAGGCATGCCCGACGCGTTCAGAACGCGACGTTGCTGCCGCCCTTCAGCTGCAAGGCCTGGCGCGCGTCGTCCGGTGTCGCTACCTGCAACGACAACCCTTCCAGGATCTTGCGGATGCGCCGCACCTGGTCCGCGTTGGACTTCGCCAGTTCGCCCGGCCCGTCCCACAGCGAGTCTTCCAGCCCCACGCGCACATTGCCGCCCATCGTCGCGGCCTGGGTCGCCAGCGGAATCTGCTTGCGGCCGGCGGCCAGCACCGACCAGGTGTAGTCATCGCCAAACAGCCGGTCGGCCGTGCGTTTCATCATCATCACGTCTTCGGGGTGCGTGCCGATGCCGCCGCGAATCCCGAATACCGACTGGATCAGGAACGGCGGCTTGAGCAGCCCGCGGTCCACGAAGTGCGCCGCCGTGTACAGGTGGCCGATGTCGTAGCATTCGATCTCGAAGCGCGTGCCGTTGTCGTTGCACGACCTGAGGATGTGCTTGATGTCCTTGAACGTGTTCTTGAAGATCAGGTCGTTGCTGCCTTCCAGGTAGGGGCGTTCCCAGGCGTGCCGGAATTCCTTGAAGCGTTCCAGCAACTCGTACATGCCGAAGTTCATCGACCCCATGTTCAGCGAGGCCACTTCCGGCTTGAACCGCAGGGCGGGCGCCATGCGGTCGGCCAGCGGCAGAATGGGCGATCCCCCGGTGGTGATGTTGATCACCACGTCGCTCGCGGCCTTGATGCGCGGCAGGAACTGCGCGTACAGCGCCGGGTCCTGCGTGGGTTGCCCCGTATCCGGTTGGCGCGCGTGCAGGTGCACGATGGCCGCGCCGGCTTCGGCCGCCTCGATCGCCGATTGGGCGATCTGGTCGGGCGTGACGGGCAGGTGGGGCGACATCGACGGCGTATGGACCGAGCCGGTGATGGCGCAGGTGATGATGACCTTGTTCCTGGACTGCTTCATGGCCTGGCACCTTCTGTGTTTTTCGCGGGGCCCGGTTGTCTCCTCCGGGTGCAGGCCATTCTGTCGCAGGGTGTCCGGACTGTCACCTGAACAGAAATTATCAATTGATAGGGAATCCGGTGCTGCGATGCAGCGCACGGCTGGGCGCAATCATGGGACGCATCGCCTGGCAGGGTGATGCCCCATGCCATGGCCCCCTGCGTCATCGACAAAGTCAGCCGCAAACTTCACAGACCTTAACAAGGTTCGTGCGTAGCATGGGCGGGTCTGGTTTTCGAGAAACGTCTCATTCATGTCCCCCACCGCCGCCTGCCGCTTCGGGCTGCTTTCCCAACGCCTGTCCGGCGTCTTGCTGGCCTGCGCGGCGCTATTGGCTGGCGCCTTGCCCGGTATCGCCGCCGCGGCGGTCGAGGCCACCCCGGCCGCCGGCACGGTCGCCCCGACCGCGCCCGAGCGCTGCATGCACATCGGCGTGCATCAGCAAGATGACCGCCTGGCCCTGCAAGCCGAATTCGACGCCGTCACGCAGACCGTCAACCCCGAGCGCTCGGCCGGCATCCTGTCCCGCGAGTTTCGCCGCGTCTACGACATGCTCGAAGAAAACCGGCGGCTGGATGCGCGATTCGACGCGCGCATGGCGGTGCTGTCCCATGAACTCTTCGGCCCGCTGCTGCCTGGCCTGCGCAAGGCGCCGTGCGTCATCTTCCAGATCGAGCCCACGTCCATGCATTTCGCGCTGGACCTGCTGCCCGTCGACGGGGTGCCGTTGTTCGTGTTGAAGCCGGTCGCGTTCAGCTTCGACAAGCTGGGCGGCGGCTCTGCGATTCAGGCTGCGGCCGCGGACGGGCGCACCCCTTCCGTCAAAGGACTTGGCCCGCAGTCCAAGGGTTTCATCCTGCGCGACCTGGAAACGGATCCCGACGACGCCACCGGTGACGTGCAGAAACTCTATCCCGGCTCGACCTTCCAGCGCATCAGCACCGCCACGCCCGACATGTTCGCCCGCAGCCACTACGATTTCCTGCTGATCAGCGGCGAAGGCGTCGTCAGCCCCACCTGGGGCAAGCCCGAAAAAGACGAAAACGACGCCATCGGCCTGGGCGAAGACGACCTGTATGCCAAGGACCTGCAAGGCGCCGCCTTCAAGCTGGTCTACCTGGACGCCAGCCAGCTGGCCATGAGCAAGGCCTTCATCGACGCCGCCCGCCGCAGCGGCGCGCGTCATTACGTGGCGCCGCTCATCAGCAACGAAGCCGGGCATTCCTCCACGCTCACGCTGCGCTATTTCTTTGGCGGCCTGAACAAGGGCGAGGCCCCGATGGACGCCCTTTACCAGACCCGCAGGCAGCTCTACAAGGAATTCGAAGGCCGGGTGAACCGGACCGAACAGATCTACTACGCGTACCCGTTCAGGTTGTATCTGCTGTAGGGGCGCGTGGCCAGCGGGATAAGCCCGCAGCCGGACGCCTGCGGCACGACAAGCGTTCAATCCATGAACAAGGCCGCCGCCAGGAAACCCTGGCGGCGGCCTTTTGTCGTGCAGCAGCGGGGACTTAGTCCTTGCGGCTGGTCACTTCAACCAGGTGATAGCCGAACTGCGTCTTCACCGGGCCCTGGACTTCGCCGACCGGGGCGCTGAACACCACGGTGTCGAATTCCTTGACCATCTGGCCCGGGCCGAACGTGCCCAGGTTGCCGCCGTCGCGGCTGGACGGGCAGCTGGAGTTTTCCTTGGCGACTTGAGCGAAGTCGGCGCCGTTGGCGATGGCCGTCTTCAGTTCGTTGGCGCGGGCTTCGGTCGAGACGAGGATGTGGCGGGCGGAGGCTTGTGCCATGTTGGGCTCCTTGCGGGGGGAATGATTGGGGAGGGGAGAGTACCGCATTTGCGCGGACTCGCTACCCCGACATCATAAACGGGCCTACGGAAAAGCCATGGCGGGGACGGATCACGGCTCGGCCAGCCAGGTCCTGAACGGCTCCAGGTCCAGGTGGTCGGGGACGTACCAGACCTTCCGGGTGCGATCCCATTGCGCGCCCAGCGACTTCACGGCGTCCTTGTTGGCGTAGGCCACCTTCAGGTCGCGGCGGCCCGCGGTTGCGGTGGGCGCGCCGACATTGCGGCGAACGGCATGGTTGGCGCGGCTGAGCGTGCCCGCCAGTTGCATCCGGGCGATGAACGGGCTGCGCCGTGCGGGGTCTTCGGCCATCACCAGCGTCAGCCGGGATTTTGCCCGCGTGGCGGCGACATAAAAGAGGTTTTCCTCTTCAGCCAGGGCACGCAGCGGATTCGGAAACTCGCCCTGATCCAGAAAGGGCAGGATCACGTGGTCGAATTCCTTGCCCTTGACGTTGGCCACGCAGTCCAGCAACACCGTGGCCTTGCCCGGCCGCGCGCCGGCGACTTTCTCCGCGGTTCCGATCCATGCGGAAAAGTCGGTCAGGTTCTGGTTCAAGTTGCGCGCCGTGCCGATGAAGCCGCTCACGCATTTGGTCACGACAGAGGCCTCGTACGGGTGGACATACAGGCGCTGCGCCAGTTTTTCCATTTCCACGAAGTTGCAGACCGCTTCCAGCGCGGCATGGGCGGGGGCAGCCGGCTCCAGGCTGCGCAGATATTCCACCGCCTGTTCGATGCGTGCCCGGGCGGCCGGGTTGCCGACGCGCTTGATCTGGCCCTCGAAGAAATACTCCAGCGTGGCGGGGTCCCGCGCGATCGTCGCCTTGGCTTCGCTGAGTTCTTGCGGCGTCAGCGGCACCTCGGCAAACGTCGCCAGCGCTTCCACGACGGCGGCCCGGGTTTCGGGCGACGCCACGTTATGAAAATCGCCCAGCGCAATCGCCAGCATGCCGCGCAGGAACAGGATCTCGTCGCGTTGCAGATAGCTGTGCATCGTCAGCGTGCGATATTGCACCTGCGCCTGCATCAGCGCGTTTTCGACGTCGATGGATTGATGCTGGTCGCGAAACAGAATGCAGCAGGCATCCAGCGGCTTGCCGTCCTGCTTCCATTGAAGAACGGCCTGGACGACCTGTTGCCCGCAGGCGCCGGGCAGGTCGGCATAGGCAGTCTCGATAATCTCCGTGCGCAGCGGCAGATTCGACTCCACCGCCTTGTTCTTGAACGCTTCCATGGCGTACGCCAGGTGCGGACCATGGCGGTAGGTCATCGACAGCGGAAACGTCGCGCAGTCCGGAAAGCTGGCCGCAATTCGATACTGCAAAAAGGCATCGTCCGCGCCCAGGTGTGAATAAATCACCTGGTCCTTATCCCCCACGCCTACAAAGTAAGGCTGGTGGACATTCAACAGCGTCTCGATGATGCAGAAAGACGCTTCGTTGATGTCGTGCAACTCGTCGCACACCACCAGTTTGCAGGCGGGCAGGGCCTCGTGCATTTCAGGCGTCGTGCGCAATGTGCAGGCCAGGTCGTAGGTAGCGTCAAAAAAACCGCGCGCCTCGACATACCCGAACAGGTCGATGCGCAGTTTTTCATATTCGATGGCCCACAGATAATCGGTCACCGGAATGGCAAGGCCTTCCGCGGCAAATTCCGCGTCGTTGCCTTCGCCGCCACGCATGAGGGTCATCGTGGCCTTCAGTTTGAGCAGATTCTCCAGAAACTGGCTGACCGCCGTGTTGTGGGTGCGGATATCCAGCACATCGCCCCGGTCCGGATTATTGGGGGCGACGTTCTCCAACGCATCCAGCGCGAACGCTTTCTGTTCCCGCACCGACGCCAACGCGCTCGGCACGGCATCTTCCATCCCGGCCAGCACCTGCCGCGCAAATTCCTCGACCGTCTGCACGCGAACCCGCCGGGCCGTGTTGTACGCGATGCCCACGGCCGTCAGGCGTGCCTGCAGCACCTGCCTGGCTTCATCGGTGAACGTCAGCGCCAGGATCTCTTCCGGCGCGGTTCCCTTGCTGATGGCTTCGCCGATGCGCAGCGCCAGCGTCGTGGTCTTGGCCGCACCCGCATTGGCCAGCACCAGATTGATGCGATGCCGTGACGCCTGGATCTTTCTCTGTTCGTCGGTCGGAACAAAACCTGTGGGGATGAATTGAACGGAGATCGATGAAGAAGACATGTACCTGAGGGAAGCGGAAAGGCCGGGGCCGTCAACGATACTACGTAAGTGACATCCGGGTGCGGCGCCCCGCAATGCCATGCGTCACCGACGCGCCAGGCAAAAAAAAACGAGCGCACACGGCGCTCGTTTTTCCGGGCGGGACGTTCCTAGCGGACCGGCCACCCATACATCAGCCCGCCCTGGCGGTACGACGCATTCAAGCCCCGCGCCAGCTTCAGCGGGCTGGTCTCGCCCAGGTTCTTCTCGAAGCTCTCGCCGTAATTGCCGATCGTCTTGATGACGTTGTAGGCCCACTTGTCATCCACGCCCAGGTTCTTGCCCATGCCCGGCGTCACGCCCAGAAGGCGCTGCACGTTCGGATTGGTGCTTTTGAGCATTTCGTCGACGTTCTTGGACGTCACGCCATACTCTTCCGCTTCCAGCATCGCGAACATCGTCCAGCGAACCACGTTGAACCATTGCTCGTCGCCCTGGCGCACCATCGGGCCCAGCGGTTCCTTCGAGAAGTTCTCGGGCAGGATGTCGTATTGCTCGGAGTTGGCCAGGTTGCTGCGCGCGGCCGCCAACTGGGATTTGTCGCCCGTGAAGGCGTCGCAGCGGCCCACCGCGAAGGCGCGGATGATTTCGTCCAGGCGTTCGACGACGACGGGCTTGAACACGATGTTCTGCGAACGGAACCAGTCGGCCAGGTTCAGTTCGGTGGTGGTGCCCGGCTGCACGCAGACCGTGGCGCCGTCCAGCTCCTTGGCGCTTTTCACGTTCAGCGACTTGTTCACCATGATGCCCTGGCTGTCGTAATAGTTCACGCCCACGCCGATCAGGCCCAGCGTGGTGTCGCGCGTCAGGGACAAGGTGGTGTTGCGCGGCAGGACGTCCACTTCGCCCGATTGCAAGGCGGTAAAGCGCTGCACGGCGCTCACCGCCATGATCTTGGCCTTGGACGCGTCGCCGAACATGGTCACGGCCAGCGCGCGGCACAGGTCCACGTCCAGCCCCATCCAGCCGCCCTTGCTGTCATTGACCGAAAACCCCGCCACGCCCGTGGACACGCCGCATTGGACGAAGCCCTTGTTCTTGACGCTTTCGAACGTCACGCCGGCGCTGGCGCCCCACGACGAAAGAAGCAACGCGGCGCCTGCCGCGACAGTGGTCAAAGTTTTCATGGTGTCTCCGCGCGAGGGGCGCAACGTATGGATTTCATCCCGCCAGCCGGCGGAAGTGCGCCGAATGGTATCGGCCGGGCTGGGGGCGGAGAATCGGGGAATTCCCCTTAAATCCACTGGGCGGAATTTATGGGGGACGGGCGGCAGAACCGCACCGGGCCAGGCCCGCCGCCGAAACCGCCTGAAACCACCCGCCCCCGCCGCGTAACCGTTTCGATAATTCCCGCCGCGCACACTAGCCTCACCGCGCTCGCCTCGTCGAACGCGGCGATTGCAAGGGAGAAACCGTTATGAAAAGCCTCATCAAAGCCGCGATGACCGCGGGTGCCGCGGTGGTGTTGTCCTTGGGGGCGCTGAGCGTGCCGGGTGTGGCGCAGGCCGGCGTGGCCATCAGCATCGACGTGGCGCCGCCGCCACCCCGGGTCGAGGTCGTGCCGCCACCCCGCGTGGGCTACGTCTGGGCGCCCGGCCATTGGGAATGGGTCGGCGCACGCCACGCCTGGATCGAAGGCGTGTGGCTACCGGCGCGGCGCGGGTACGTGTACCACGGGCCGGAATGGCGCCAGCGGCATGGGCACTGGGTGTATTACGAGGGTAGGTGGGGGCGGCATTGAGGAAGGGGAGAAGGTCCTGCCCGTTGCTGTGGGGCGGGACCGCTCTCTCAATGCGTGTCTGCGCGTTCTATGAAGGCATCCGCCCGAACGTGAAAGCGCTCGACCAATGCGGCAATCTGGCGGGTGTTGAGCATCCGGCGGCCCGCCAGTATCTCGGACATGACGCTCTGGCTGCCCACCTCGGGCAGGTCGGATTGGTTCAGCCCGTGCTGATCCATCAAAAAGCGCAGCACCTCACGGGGCGATGACGCCGGGATGGCGTGGTGATCGGCCTCGTACTCATGCACCGCCGCCGTCAGCAGATCGAGCAGATCCGCCAGCGGATGCGAGGGGTCTTCGCGTGCAGGCAGGCCGCGCGTTTTATCCAGGATCGCCTCGATCAACGCAAGCGCGCGGTCGTAGTCTGCTTCATTGCGGATCGCACCCACGCCCGCGATTGCGCGGAATTCGGCATAGCTGCGGGCCACTTCGGTCAGGTCGGGGATTACGGCTTCCATGAGTCGTACTCCTTATGCGTGAAAACGTACTTGATGAAGACGGTCTGCGATCGGAACACCACATCGGCAACGATGCGGTACTTGTTGCCGCCTATGTCGAAAACCACAAGGCCGCCGACCCAGTCCACCGTGTTGAACACCGTCTTCAGCGCCGAGAAATCAGCGGCCTCTGCGTGTTCCAGCGTCGTGTGCCAATGAAGCAGGGAGTTGGTGGACCCGGGATGGATCAGCCAGAACTCACGCAACGATCGCTTGGAGATGATGTGCATGGGAAATTATCGCAAAAGCAAATAAAAATAGCAATTACCGATATGGCAAGGTGCGAGAGCGGCGCCCGGACAGTCGGCAGGAGCGAGTTGATGGGGGAGCTACATGCAGGAAGGCAAAGTCCACCCGTGAGGCGCCAAGTTTGCCGAATTTCCGGCCGCCTGAATTGGGCCGGGTGACAAATAGCGCGCGCTTTTTACAGCGTGCGGTGATACGCACGCACTGGAACTTCGATTGGTGAGGGCGATGGATCGAATCAGGTGAACCGACCGAATGGTCTCGATGAGTTCGTGACGCGAGTGTGCGCGCAACGAGATCGCCGTATCCAGCTGTCGGGATACAGAACGTGGCAATCACGGGGAATATTCTTGATGGTGCCCGGGGCCGGAATCGAACCGGCACGCCTTGCGGCGGGGGATTTTGAGTCGGTGATTTACAGTGTTTCCACAGGGAAATGCGGCGAATCCTAGCGTAGGTTGAAATAGGTAAAACCAGTTTCAAATCAGTAGGTTAGAGTATTTTATCTGAGTTGGTGAAAACTGGTCACTGTACCTGTACTGTACCGTACTGGAGTAGCAGATATGTACCAATTCTGAAAATCGAGCTACGCTGAGCGGATTGACGTCCAGACGTCAAAATGATACAATTTGGGCATCAACCTCGTCCAGATAGAAGTGCCTCTATGTCGTTCGCTCCCGGAGTAATCAGAGATTCAATAGTTCAGTATCTGTCCGTCGCAGGTGGCGATGCATCCACTGACGAAATCACTGATGCTGTCAGGCGAGCTATTGGGGATGTTCCCCCCTCTTCCGTGCGATCCTATCTTAGTATCAACACACCAAATGTATTTGAGCGAACTGGTCGTGGTAGATATCAACTCAAAGATGCAGAAACTGTCTATCAGCGTAAAGTTGATAAGAAATCAATCCGCATCGGACGCGCTAACCTGATTCAAGATGATTGCTTTGAGTGGCTTGCTAACCAAGAGCCAGCCTCAATTCATGCAATCGTTACCGACCCACCATATGGTCTCGTTGAGTATACAAGCAAAGAAACAGCAAAGTTGCGTGCTGGAAAAGGGGGGGTATGGCGAATTCCCCCATCATTTGATGGTCACCAACGGGCTCCGCTTCCGCGTTTTACTACGCTCACCGATGATGATCGCGAATCACTTTTAACGTTTTTCAAGCGCTTTGGCGTTTTGGTTTCACGAGTGGTAGTTCCTGGGGCAAATATCGTAATCGCCTCAAATCCGCTATTAGCTCACATCGTTGCGGAAGGTATGGGGCACGCGGGTTTAGAGTTGCGTGGCTACATAGCCCGCCAAGTTATGACAATGAGGGGAGGGGACCGCCCTAAAAACGCTCATGTCGAATTTGCTGACGTTTCCGTGATGCCGAGATCGCAATGGGAGCCATGGGTGGTTCTCAGAGCGCCGTTAGATGGAAGAGTTCAAGATAATCTGCGTCGCTGGGGAACCGGGGGTTTTAGGCGACCTTCGGAGGAGCGGCCGTTTGGGGATTTGATCCGATCGCACCCCACACCGGCGTCGGAAAAGAAAATCGCCCCACATCCCTCTTTAAAACCTCAAGCGTTTATGAGGCAAATCGTACGTGCTGTATTGCCGTTAGGTAAAGGAACGATACTCGACCCATTCATGGGAGCCGGCTCAACGCTCGCAGCAGCGAATGCTGTTGGTTACGATAGCTGTGGCGTGGAGCTGGATAACGAGTTTTACGAATTGGCCACACGCGCGGTGCCTGCGTTGTCCAGCTTAACAGTCAGAAATGATTAGTGTGCTGAGATCTAATTGGCGGCGTCCCCGGCAGACATGTTTTTATCTCTATATATCCAGCCGGCTCGTAATTTTGCAATTCCATCTTTATGAAGGGTTGCCGTTCGTGTACCCAGCTCTCCTCGGGCATTCTTACGGAAATCGGCTTCGTCAACGTGAGCTAGATATACCTCTGTAAAGCGCATTGGCGCTCGTGCAGAGGCCGGCTCTGTCTCATTATCCACAACATAGACAAAAACGCACATGTATTGAGCACGTGCTCCATGGGTGTCGACTGCGCCTCCCTGTTTCCGTGTTGACTTTATTTCGACGCCATGGCTCCCGGATGCTGTGCTGTCGTTGGCATACATTCCGCGAACAATCAGATCGGGATGTCCGTTAAAGTGTGTATTCTCAACGAGAGAGCGAGAAAACTTTGCCAGCGATGCTGTAACCATGTCTGAAATTAGGCCAGACATCGCAGCAGGTCTCATCATGTCATCGAGACGATGCAGTCCCTTGTTTGACAGCAGAGTATTTACGTCAAAGAAAAAATCGTAGATATCTTGCATTGCATGCGAAAAATCGCTGATACGTAATTCATAGGGAAGAGATGGATCAGGATTAAACGCAGATTGAACAATTTGAGATTTTTTGGTCATGTTCTGATTGGATTGCATAATAGTTGAGCGAAATCTTCGAGGGTCGCGCGCCCGGCAGATTCGCCCTCACAAGCTACCTAATATAATATAAGGCGAGAAATGCAAGGAAAGAGGTTGCCCTCACTACTCCGATAGGTTTTCTACGCAGGCAAAAGCCGTGTGCACTCGTCAATAACATATTCTGGGATGCTCTCGAATTTATGAGGATTTAGCTGCATTACGTATTCATTCTCGATATGATAGGACTCGTTGATGAATTTTCTAATTACGTCGTCATCATGGTCAGGCCGAAATATTCTGAATAGTTGAATTTTTTCATATCCAACATTTGTTGCGTGAAACTTTGCTTTAATCGTTTCTGGGCTGTTGACTTCTTTAACCAGATCATCGTAGTCGAACCCATCAATGTGAGCTTGGATCTTTGCTTCGGCCTCCGCTTTCTCATCAGGAGTCATTTCGCGATTAACAGTCGCCGATTTGATCGTCGGTTTATCCCTGCCTTTAAAGAGACTAGCAAGCAGGTTGTACTCTATATCCATGCTGTCTAGTAGTTCAAAGTGCCGCCTAAGATAAATTGCTTTGACGAGCCTGTCGTTCAATACATTTATATTGTCTCTGCAAATTCTGGCAAATGTTTGAAGATCCTCCTTGAGGATTGGGACCTCTTTTATTTCACCCTGGCGTGAGGATAGAAAGGTCGCCGAGGGCTTCGTTCCCTGGAAAGCGGTGGTACTTTTAATCACGTCGATGGCGGGTTCGATATCGTGAGTCAGCATTAAAGTTGTTGTGCCTTTCAGATTGGCTTTTCCCGTGAAAAGCTGATGTAGGATCGCAAATTTCTTATTTTTATCGAAAGAAGAGATGGGGTCGTCCAGAACTACTAGATCCGGCTTTTCGCTAAGTACGTGGTGCATAAACAGCACCAAAGAAAAAGCGTTCTTCTCGCCGTAACTCAAATGCTGGGATGCTGTTTCGATGTGATTCGGCAGGTCTCGGTGTATTAGTTTCATTTTGTATGAATCTAACTCCGAGACAATCTCTACGGAATATTTGTATCCAGCGGACTTTAGAAATCCATTTATGCTCGCCTGGTTGTCGTTGATGGTTTTCTGAATCTTTGCTTTTTGGCGATTTATTCTTCCCTTTAAATGACCAACTTGCTCGATAAGAGAATCTAGTTGTTCATTTATTGGGTTGACTACCTTTCTCGTTTCTTCTGAGTCAAGCTTCTCTATTAAATTGAAATCAATTTTCAAAGGTGGGAGGCGATCATCTATTTGGTCAACGTCCCTGAGCGAGAAAAAGGAAATAGTATGCAATGCTTCTAGTTGTTCTATCAAAGCATCTAAATTCGACTTCAATCCGGTCAGGAAGCTCAGTTCTAGCGCCGTTAGTTCTATCTTTGATGTGGTAATGCCCTGAAGACTCTCACGGCACTTTTCACTAAAATATTTCCCGAGTCGATTAATGACAGTATTGAGCGCATTCAGATGACCCACTGCGACGGCGTCGTATTCCTTTTCTACAGCCATTGCTGTATCTTTCTTTCCAGCCTCTATTAGAGAGGATGCGCAATAAGGGCAATTGTCTCCAAGCTGCAAAAATTCATTCCCTTTTACCTGCCAGGTAATCCACTTTGCGGGTTCCTGGCTTTTGATATACGACTCAAAAGGTTGAAGGAAATCTGGAATATTCTCAATTTTATTACCAGAGCCAAATGCCTTGTGAATTTTGCTGCTTTTTGGTATCGCTCCGGTGCGCGATATTTTTCCAAAAGCGTCCCTAAGCTCGGTCAGGTCGCTAATTAGCAACTCTATATCTTTGTTGTCAGAAAAAGCCTTTCTAACGCCGGACAAAAGCGCGTCGATTTCTGCGATATCACTTAGATATTCAGGCGTTCTAATGAATATTTCAAAGCTATTTTTTACGACTTCGTCCTTTTGAAATACGAATTGGCGGACGTAATTGTCATCGAATACCAATGCGCTCTTAAAGGCTTCAATACCTTCAACCGATGGTCGTTCGCCGTCTTCCCTGTCTCGACTTTTGAACGGTATGAGGTCGTTTAAAGACCCGTCGCCCCTAATTTGGCTAACAATTGCCTTGGCCATGGTGCTTTTGCCTAACCCATTGGGGCCGTACTTTATGTTTAAGGCGTTGTGGACGAGATTTATAGTAGCAAGGTCAATGCTATTGCAGTGTGCAATTTTTAAAGTAGTCACGGCCATCGTTTCTCCAATAAGTATCAAAGCAGCATTTGTACGCGCAACTAAGGGAATTATTTTTAATCGTCATACGATTTCCGGCGACAGCCTATCCTGCACTAGTCTCAACCACCTCAAGTTTCTTCGTCATGACTAAGCATTTAGGTGCGCTAAGGCATCACACCGCGTCACAAACTCGTTGAGGTCGATTTCTCCATTGATGAAGCGCTGAGCGAGAATCCCTCCAAGCTGACAGATGCGCATGCGTAATCAACGGCCACTTCACGCCGACCACGCTCGACATCGGATAACGTTTTGCTTAGCCCTGTTTCATGCGTACCGTTCTCAGCCATGGTTGCCTCCCGTGCTTTAGGTAACGCTATATTACAAGATGTGGGATCTTTTTGTGGCTTTGAGGCAAGGCCGACAGAAAAGACCTTGCGCAGAAATTGTCTTGTTTTTCTGCCAATCAATAGATTTCCCCGATTGACGGCTATCTCGGGTATTTGCGAACGAGGCCACTTCCCAAAGAGGCTTTGCCTCTCTGGACTCTCCACCCTCGCCGGCGGGAGCCTCGGGGGCAGGGGTTACGGGCCGACGGCCCTGAACACCTCCCCCGGGCGCAGCGTGTTGTCACTCCTGCCGCGTCAAGGGGCCGTATCCTCGCCCATAGGGCTGCGGGCCGCACCAACCCCTTGACCCGTCATCCGTGCTATCAAAAGCCGGTATGAGGTCGAAGCTGGTGATTCTCTGGCTGGAAGAGGTGTCAAGGGCGGGACCGGAGGCCGCAGCCCGAAGCAAGGCGTAGGGAACGGGTGAGGATGCCGGGCGTAGCCTTCACCCTTGACGCGTCTGAGGCCATGCAGCCTGTCGGCAGGGGGTAGGAACAAGGCAAGGCCGCCGGGCCTGCCCCCGCAGCCAGTCCGGCAAGAACGGACGCGGGATGCAACCGAAGGGGTTGCCCAAGCGAAGCGCGGAGTATGCGCGGCGATAAATGAAAAGGCCTTGCTGATGGCAAGGCCTATGCGGATGCCAACACGCACGTCACCTGCCGTTGACTGAACCACCGGTTGCCGGTCCCCAGTGCTTGCCCATGTTCTGCAAGACGTGTTGACGATAGGCCGGGTTCCACATGGTGTTGCCTGCAATCATGTGGTTACTGCGGCCCGCAGTGACCATCATGCCAGACTGCATATCGCGACGCGTTGTCTTGGGATTTACCACATTACCCATGCCCTGTGCCATGCTTCTGAGCGTAACGGCTTCAAAGGCGAGACCCCCCGCTAGTTGAGCACCCAAGCCGCTCGTCTTCCTATGAGCAAAGAAGATTAGAGCTGCCAGCATGATGATATAGAAGAAAGAATTTATAGGAATATCTGTATTTGTCCCAATCAACTTGTCGTAGAGTGTTTTGAATAGACCCATTCCTACTGACACGACAACCATGGAAATGGCAATCTCCAATATGTATGTCATTACCTGTTGAAACCACTTGTCGAACCATTTTGCGGTGATCGGGAACATCAATGCAGCAATAAAAACTGGGCCAATTCCGAGCATCACACCTAAAAACATTTTCGCCAAAATAATCGTACCTGCGGCCGGCAGGTGAACTAAAAATACTGCGACGGACATTAATAGCGCGTTCACGGTATCCCAGGCCATATGGCCAATTTCGTAAAACTCCCGTTTCGCAACCTTGCCGAGCATGTCATAGGCGACATTTAGCCCTTTGTCGGCTGAGTTGTCGAGCACTTGATAGATATTCATAGCCTGAGCGTTGGACGTAGACATGATGTCGGCCAGACCCGTTTCCAGTCCCTGAATGGCAGACACAATGGTCGCCGTATAGGAGTCTGCCGTCATACAAAATGTCGCGATGATGATGATCTTCACGCATTGCTTGAGGAACGTCCGGAACGGAGCCTCCACTGCCCCCATGCTGATCGCGTAACCGGTCATGGTGATATACAGGGTGACTCCCGTTAGCATCAACATCTGAAATCCGAAAATCACATTAGATGCTGTTCCCGAAATAAAGGAGTTCAGCATGGAATCCAGACTGTCACCTACCCATTGAAAAAGCGCAAATTTCATACTATTGGCCTCCCTTCAATGGATTAATAGGCGAAAGGTCGAAATAGCCACGCTTATCGACGGCTAGGTGGTTCTCTGCTGTCTTGGCATTGATGCAATTGGCGGAGGCGGCGAGCTCGCCTGGATTAGCTTCGCATTTCGCGATCATTGCCTTGCGTTCGGGGTCATGCGCCTTGTACCAATCGACAGTTTGAACCGGGGTGTTATCACTGCAAGCTGCGAGTGTGAGAACGACAAGGAAAGGGAAGATGGTGTTTTTCATTTGTGCGCCTCACGTGTGTTGATGATGTTGAGTGCGTGGGCCACCTCGGCGGCCTCAATAATGCGTAGCGCTGCAAGGGTTCGCACGACGCTTTCGCGCATGCCACCCCATGTTGGGTCCGTGAAGCGATTTGGCGCGTTTGTCCAAATGACGCCGAAGCAGCCAACGCTCGTAACCGCCGATAGCAGGATATTCATCCATGCCGGCAAGGGTTCGTCGTCAAGGGGTGGGAGCGTGAATCCCCACAATCCCATAGCTGCGTAGTAGGCCGTGAACGCAGCCATGAGGAATGCAATGGCATCTAGGGTTCTCATCAGCGGAGCACGCCGTATAAGCTCTCGGTAATACTCGGGACTTAAGCGGCGAGCACAAGCCCAAAAACGATAGATGGGAAAGCAAAGTAATACGACCACGACCAGTGTTATTGCGTAGAACGGTGCCATGATTTCCTCCTTAGCGAGCAAGCGGGTTGAAGACTTGAAGGGTGGGGTAGTCCCGTTGATCAACAATCTTTGCGTTGATCTCCTTCTGCCGTTGTTGCTGTAGGCGGTCTTCGGCTGCCGCGACCATTTGGTACATCTGTAGCTTGGTCTGCTCGTTCTGAATCATGGCTTGCTCGGCGGCGATGCGGCCTTGCAGTTCAGCGATAGCCTTCGGGTCCTGGGTCTGGTTGATTTGCCGCATCAACTGGTCGATTTGGCTGAGGCGGTTCTTCGCCGCGTCGTAGGCGTCTAGCGCGAAGGCTTTGTCTTGCGCACCTTTGACGGCTTGGGCTTCGCAGTTCGTGCGCTGCTCTGTCAGGGCAAAGCCGGTGCATGCGTCATACACCTGGTTGTCGTTGTAGATGGACTCAGCGCGCCCGCTCAGGCCGGCATAGCCACTTGATTTGACGGAATCGTAGACGCCTTGCCAGTCTTGCGGCAGGTAGTCCCGCAGTTGCGGGTTGTTGAACAGTTCGCCCATACCGCGTGCGCCGGTGACCGCAGCGTATTGTTTTTTCATCTGGTCGATCTGGCTGACCATCTGGTCGTACTGCATCTTCCACTTCGCCATCGTTTCGATCTGGTTTTCCACGCTCTTGGCGATGGAAGCGCCATCCGTCACGGGGATTTGCGCGAAGGCAGCCGATGACGCGGCAATGCCGACGGCCAGAATGCAAGATGCTAATAATTTCTTCATGTTCGCCACTCCATTTAGTAGGGTTGATGGCGAACGCTGGGCCGTCTTTCCAGCCGGTCATTGGGAGCTTATTTAAGGCTCTTGCCCGGCACACATGTTCAGTGTTCTTGGGGCTTTCAAAGACACGTCTCTACCGTGTTGTCATCCCCTGCTTTTCCGGGGAAGTCATCCTCAACTTTTCCGAGGCAGTCAGCACACTACTCTTCGGTGCGGTCACGCGGCCTATCTCCCCGCGTCAGGCCCTTCTTTTCGGGCCGGCACCCGGTACGCCGAAGCGTTCTTGGGGCGGTTGCAGCGTTCGTATTAGTTAAAAGTACAACCGAAGTTGATTGTACTTACGGTTAATGCAAAGTAGCTTCCCGACTACGGCCACCACATCCTGCGGTCAATGATGATGCGGTCTGACAGGTACGAGATATTCGCCAATTCCGCCAGTGCCATTTCTACTGTTCGGAATCGGAACGGCCGGCCTTTGTCATCCATGACGGGATACTCTGTAGTGCCGTTCTGTACGGCCAAGGCAAAGCCCTTCCAGTAGTGCGCATACAGGATGACCTGCACGTCACCAGTGCGCGCTGGATCATCGCAGTAGTCTTGCAGGGCGTCGTAGCGTAAAGCCATCTTTATGGTCCTTCTTGCGCAATCAAGTTAACGGCTCAGGTCGTCTTTGCCTGAACGGTGGGTCTTATCCAGTCGTTGGGCGTCCTTGGTCGCTTCGGTGTTGCTCTGGCTATGCTGTGGAGCCTGTAGCTTCCTGTCCTGCGTGGGATCAAGGAACCGGACAATTTTCAGGGCAAGCGATTTGTCCTTGTCGTCACCAGCGGCCAAGGCTTTTGCTATGTGCCCGTAGCCATTCCTGATGGCGCGTGAAACGCCGGAACACCTGCGCTGTTCCCGCTCGGTCGCTTTGGTGCTCTTGCCACGCTTGGCGGCATGTCGCGTCGCCTGCTTGACGGTAACGCGCGTGTGTGACCGTGCCCTGCGCGGTGTGGCGTTGGCCTCGATGCCTTGTTCACGCAGCGCTTCGGCGAAGCGTTCTCTCCATCGTTGCAGGTCGGCTTTTCTCGGATTGAGCCGGCTGCCGTCGAGGCCCAGCGCCTTGACGCAAAGGTGGCCGTGGGGATGCGCTTCATCGTCATGAATGGCGAAGACATACGCATGGTTGTCGCCGAACTCTGCTTTCGCGAATGCACGGATGGCATCATTGACTGCGCGCCGGTGGGTGCCAGGGGGCATAGACAGCACGATATTGAACGTTTCGCGGCGCGAGCCGTTGTCAGGCAAGCCATACTGACCGCTTTTCCATTCGTCGCGCACGTCCTGCACCGCCTCACGGCCAAGGATGATTTCGCCGTCTTCGTTCTCCAGTTCTACCAGGCCGTTGCGCGATATGTAGTCGAGGTGCGCTTTGACCTGCGCGATGCATTTGCCGCCGCCGGAGATCTTCACCATGACTTCGGGCGCTTTGCGGGTGGTCAGCATCAACTTGTCCCGAACGCGAGCGCTACCGGTCAACAGTAGCGGCTTGGACGGCGGCGACGTGCGTGACCGCGTCACTGTGCGCTTTGTCCCTTGGCTGGTGACGGGCTTGGTATAGATGCGTTCGCCCCAGTCTTTCAGAATCCCATCAATGACTCGACTCATTCCAACCTCCAGCGGTCAATGTTGGCGCGCATGATGTCTGCCACCCGCGCGGTATGGGCTTTGATGTGACGGGTCAGTGTGTCGATACGCTTGGCAGTGACTACCGTCTCCAGCGTACGTCCTGCGTTCATGTGCCGGGCGATCTGGTTGAGGTTGCGGCCGATGGCAAGCAGCCTCGAATTCGATTCGCCCAGCGTCCGCAGCTCTGACATGCCGAACTGCGGTTCGCCGCTGAGATTGGCGCGTATCAGGTGAATGACCCAGCGATTGGCTGACATGCCCTGCTGGAAGGCCAATGTCTCGATGCGTGCATATTCCGTTTCGGTCAGGCGGACTTCCATGCGGCGGCGTGAGGTGTCCGGTTGCTCATACGCTGACGGCTTGGCCGAATCGTGAGCGGATATGCCGTTGAGCAGCCGCACGATGACCTGTCGCAGTGCATCGCTGGGGTTAGTGTCTTGGCCGGCGCAGAACGCCTGCCAACGCTGCTTTAGATCGCCATTTAGTCGAACACTGAGGGTGGCCTTGTCGTTTTTCATTTCGGCATCCTCGTGTGCATGCCCAACTGGGCCTTGAGGTTTTGAATCTGGGCTTGAGTTTCAGCCTTACTGAGCTGCACCGAATCTGATGCGCGCGACGCATCATGGGTCGCTGTCAGATGTTCCCTTCTTGTTGCGACCAGGATGCCTGCGGCCGGCACGAAGCCACCCTTGCGGTGATTGTTAAGGAGTCCTTTGAAATACGCGACCTTTGATTTTTGGATGGTCCCGGGTTTCTTGATCGCCCCTTCCAGTTCGTCAAGTAACGCCTGCGCATCCGCTAATGGGACGTCGGTCAGCAGGTTTTGGATCGACATCTTTTCAGCGGTAACGAGCGCTCTAGGGTAATGCAGGCCGTCGTCGCCTCTCGTAGTAGTAGGGTTATAGATAAGGTTAGTGTTAGTAGTAGTGTTACCCGGGCCTCTGTCCATAGCCTCGGGATAGCCTATCCCTAGCGTATGCCCTTCATTAAGTGATTGATTTCTATGGAGGTCCTTTGCACATGCCGAAATGGGCATCCGACCGTCGTCGGGTTCTGCATAGGGTGTCGATAGCCTATATGGACCGTATGCGAGGGCTTTCGCTACCGTTTTGCGCAGGGGATCACCGACAGGCAGGCGATTGATAAAGTCACTCACGTATGCGTCACGCCAGCCATGAGGTAGTGCCTCAATCTGTTCGAGTGTTTTTGTCCTAAGTGTCGTTGCCACTGCCATCTTGGCTGAGTGATGATCCCACCAATCTTTGACCCAGATGTAATTCGCCTGAGGATCAAAATCCAAGATGCCGGCATCGATGAGACGACGCATCACTGGCATCAGTTGTGATTCGGGGTCCCAACCCATTTCCGAAGCTGCAATCCGAATGACGACTTCATACGCGCCGATGACATTGCTGAATGGCGAAGTCAGAAAGTAGAGCAGCGCATATCTGTCTTCTTCTGTAAAGCCTGACATGCGAGTGGAGCGCCATATCTGGTCGCTGACGGTTCTTTGTCGACTCATGCTCGTGGCCCTTTCGTCGATGTCGCTGCAGGCATAGTTTCGTCGTCTGTAGGTTGCTCCAGGCTCAGTGCTTCCGTGACCTGCAAGGTCCGGAAATAGAGGCGGCGGCCGACCCTCAGCATCGCGGGTTTCATCCTGCGCGAAAATTCAGTGTCTGCATAAAGCGCCACGCGGACGCCATCGGGAGATCGGCCTAGCAATGTGGCAACATCAACGATGCTCATTAACGGCCCAAACCGTCCCAACAAGTATTCTCCAGTAGTCATTCATATGCCTCACAAGTTCACAGTAGGTAATACGAGTCTTTACTTTGGGAGCATAAATGTCAACCTAAAAACGTACTTAAGTGTTTGATTCTAAAGGCCAAAATTGGGTATCTGCGAAAGCCAAAATTGGGCATCGTCAAATGCCAAGATAGGCCATATTGGATTTTCAAGAATGCTCGACTCGCATCAAATAAATTTGGAAATCAACGACTTAGAAACAGGCCTCGGAATGGCTACTTTTCAGCGCCGGAATCGTGTTTGCGTGTGAAAAATTTTGTGGAAAATTTCCAACGGCGAAAAATCCGTCGCACGTTGAACAGGACCTTTGGTTGATTGTGGCTAGATCATCGTTTTGGCTTCATGCAGCCCTAAAGTCCAAGTATCATGAGAGATATGCAGGACGAGTCGCTATGGAGTTGCATGGAAATTAGGAATGACGTCGGTAATGTCCGAGTCCAGCGCTTTCGCTTGAATACTGATGGTCGTGATTTCGCCGTGGGTGACATTCACGGTCATTTTGGCCGGCTCGATACCGCGCTCGCCGCCGTCAAGTTCGCACCCGAAAAGGACAGATTGTTTTCCGTGGGTGATTTGGTGGACAGGGGGCCTGAATCCCCAGACGTACTGAAATGGTTGGAACGCCCATGGTTTCATGCGATCTGTGGGAATCATGACCTGATGACGTTGCGACGGGCAATGGGCAATCCGATTCCGGACTTCGATCACCGTGCCCACGGCGGCGAATGGTTAGATGCGTGTGTGAGCGATATTCGCGGGCGCATTGCGGCTCGTTTGAGTGCGTTGCCGCTGGCTATCGAGGTGGAAACGCCGCTTGGCTTGATTGGAATGGTTCACGCCGACTTCCCCTATGACGATTGGAACGCCATTCATGGCGCTGGTTTCAGCCAAGAAGATGAAAATGCCTGCCTGTGGTCAATAGACCGTTATCGAGCGCAGTACGCCCAACCAGTTCGCAACGTACGCGCGGTGGTTCATGGGCATATGACCCTGCGCAAGCCCATGAAACTCGGCAATGTCTATTACATTGATACCGGGGGATGGCAGGATGCTGGTCGCTTTACGTTGCTGGATCTGCATACGTTGAAACTGCCATCACGGTAATTAGATTTTTTCCATTGCCGACGTTTCGTACGTCTAAAAATGACTAGTCCGGTGATAAATGTACAAAAGCCCCGTGACAGAATCACAGGGCTTCGGTACTCTAATTCTTGCAGATACCTGCTAGGAACCAGACGTAGCAATCTCATCCTAGCAAGGCTGGCTAGCATTGTCACTACCAGCTTAAAACCATTCAACGACATTAAACCCATATCTGCACCCTTGATGCTCAGGTCTCGCCCCGGACTCCGGCAGGATAAACAGGCGAATGGTGGAAACCTAACCAGTTCGGGAAAGAAACTGGCTCTACCCCGTCTCGCTGTACGATAACAAGCACCTGATAAAGTGAGTATCAAGGCGGCATTTGCGATGTAGTCGATTGCGCTGTCTGGCGCTACATCCACAAAATATGAATGTTCCGAATGGCCTGATGCGGGTCACTCCGTTCCTCGTTTCTTGGTGTACCCACCACGGGGGCATTAGGTTGGCTATGCCATTATTTTGAGATTTGGGTAGGCCCGGCCCAATGAAAAATCCATGTATCGAGTAGCCGCGTCGCAGGATGCGAGAGTATGACAGGCACCATCCGGGCATGTCGGGCCACTGATGCAATATTCCATAAGCAAAAAGCCCTTCACGCATTAGTGAAAGGCCTTTCGTTTTGGCGCTGATTCAGCGCTGTTTATCCGCGCTTGAACAGGCGTTCGTGCATCCACCCATCGTTGGTCAGGATGACAGCCGCTTTGCCCTGTATATCTCCCTGAGTCTGTTCCGCAAAATTCTTGTAATTGGCACGCATGCCTTCCGATTTAGCCCAGTCATCTGCACCCTCTACCTTGTAGCGGTAGTTCACCCGCGAGAGCTTTACGCCCATCGTGTCGCTGGGCTCAGTGAAGTTGTCCACTTCCACGATGGTGTACTTACCGGTGCAGAAGGCATCTTGTCCAGCCAGCGTGTTGGCACCATTGGCGACGAGGAATTTCTTGCCGGTGTCAGTGACTTGGTATTCGGTGGCCGGCTCCATCTTGTTGCCGAACATGGCCTTGACTTCGGTGTCTCGCTTCGTCAGCAGCCCGGCATCGACCAGCGCATCGGCGCGCTTCTTGTTCTGACCACCCAGCATGTCTTGATTCGCCAGGGTGAACGGCAAGCCCTTTGCAGGTATCGCAGCGCATAGGCCCTTCTGAGTGTCTAGGTACGCCTGTACGGCCTTGCTGAAGTTGCTCTTGTT
Source organism: Achromobacter sp. 1014246743 (assembly GCF_059760725.1). Classification (NCBI taxonomy): domain Bacteria; kingdom Pseudomonadati; phylum Pseudomonadota; class Betaproteobacteria; order Burkholderiales; family Alcaligenaceae; genus Achromobacter; species Achromobacter sp. 1014246743. The sequence continues at coordinate 92,193 of NZ_JCBANA010000007.1, read as the reverse complement.
GGCGTCCTTGGCGCTGCCGCATGCTGCAAGGGTAAGCGCAAGGCTGCTGATGGCGACGATCTTGATAGCGGTATGCAAAACGAGTTTCCTCCGTAGGTTAAGACAATAAGTTATTCATTATGGCAACGCGGTGGAGCGATTATGCGTTGTTCTCTGCATGGCGGTCGGCTTCAGTTCGGATTTTAGAAGCGGACGGCGCGCTTCGCGCAATGCGGTCCAGCTTCTGCACCAGGTCTTCCGCCCGAAGATGCGTATAGCGTTTGAGCATCTGCATCGACTTGTGGCCGCTGATGGCCGACACCTCCTGATCACTCAAGCCGGCTTCCACGAACCGGCTGACAGCCTCGTGCCGCAGGTCATGAAAGCGGAAGTCTTCAAGGCCCGCTGCTCGCTTGGCATCGGTCCACGCTTTGTCGAACAGGTAGGGGCGTCGTATGCCATCCCGGCCGGGTTCGCCGAAGAACACCAGTTCGGTTTCGGCTGGGCGCACGGGGTTGGCAAGTGCCTCAGTGAACACGCGCGTTGCCTCGGCAGTCAGAGGAACGGTGCGGGGCGAAGAGTTCTTGGTGTGCTCCAGCCGCACGACGCGCCGCTCGATGTCCACTTGCCGAATACGCAGCGTCGCAATCTCGGACAGCCGCATACCGGTCTGGACGGCAATGCGCACGATCCAGCCGAACATCGGGTTCGAGTGCTTATCAACGGCTTGCAGCAGGCGGCTCTGTTCTTCTTGGGTCAACCGTCGGTTGCGGCCCGAGCCGGGAGCCGGGCGGCGAATGTTGGACACCGGATTGAAGGGTAGCCCAATGCCCCATTCCTTGATGGCGACAGTGAACAGGTGGCCCAGCAGCGCTAGTTCCAAGCGTACCGTGTTGTTACTGCGCGGGCGTAGCTTCTTGCCATTCTTGTCCGGGTCGCCAGCCAGGCGAGTGTCACGGAACTGCGCCACGATCTCGGCGTTCAGGGCGGCTAGCGAATACTTGCCAAGATGCCGGATGATGACCTGTGCTTTCTTGTGTTCGCCGATTTGGGTCGAGGCGCGCTTGGTGGGCGTGACTTCCTTGAGGTAGCGGGTCAGCGCTGCTTCGACCGTCATGCGCTCGGCAGGAGCCCGCTGGATGTATACGCCGCGTACCATTTCATCTTCGGTACGGCGCGCCCAGTCTTCGGCGTCCCGCTTGGTGCGGAATGTCTTGGCCGTGGCAGGCCAGCCGGTCTTGCGAATGAGGGCTTTCCAAGTGCCCGAGGAAGTCTTAACAATCGTAGCCATGTGTACTCCGGTATGAGGCTAGCGCCGCATTACTGTACCGAAACTGTACCTGACCAAAATTTTGGGGAAATCCCCCGGTGCGGGGCTTGTACTGCAAAACCTTCTAATCTATTGAAATTTCAGAAGATTTTTAGATGGTGCCCGGGGCCGGAATCGAACCGGCACGCCTTGCGGCGGGGGATTTTGAGTCCCCTGCGTCTACCAATTTCACCACCCGGGCAAGGGGGTCGCGAACGCGTCCGGTGCTACTTGAGGACGGCTGCGGGAGAAGCGAAGACCGCGATTATATGCGGTCTGGAAAAAATTGTCAGGCGATGGGCCGGCGCCTGGCAAGGCATGCAGGCGGGCGGGCCGGCGCGCGGCCCGCAGGACCCTGCGCGACGTCGCGCCGCGCAAGGTCCGGCCTGCTACCGCTCACTTCTTCTCAGGCAGGAACCAGTTCATCACCAGCGCGCAGATGCCGCCCGTGGCCACGCCCGATTCCAGCACGCTTTTGACGGCATGCGGCAGGTGCGACAGGATTTCCGGCACTTGCGACACGCCCAGGCCCAGGGCCAGGGACACGGCGATGATCAGCAGGGCGCGGCGGTCCAGGTGGATGCCGGCCAGGATGTTGATGCCCGATGCGGCCACCGCGCCGAACATGACCATGGCGGCGCCGCCCAGGACGGGTTCGGGCACGGCTTGCAGCACGCCAGCCACCGACGGGAACAGGCCCAGCAGGATCAGCATGCCGGCGATCCACACGCCGACGTGGCGGCTGGCGATGCCGGTCAGCTGGATGACGCCGTTGTTCTGCGCGAAGACCGAGCTGGGGAAGGTGTTGAACACCCCGGCCAGCAGCGAGTTGGCGCCGTTGACCAGCACGCCGCCCTTGATGCGCTGCATCCACAGCGGGCCTTCGACCGGCTGCTTGGACACCTTGCTGGTGGCGGTGACGTCGCCGATGGCTTCCAGGGACGTGACCAGGTAGATGATCAGCATGGGCACGAACAGCGCCCACGAGAAGCCCAGGCCGAAGTGCAGCGGCACGGGAATCTGGAATAGCGCGGCTTCGCGGGCGCCGGTGAAGTCCAGGCGGCCCATGTAGGCCGCGGCGATGTAGCCCACGGCCAGGGCCAGGACCAGGGCGGTGCTGCGGATCCAGACGACCGGCACGCGGTTGAGCAGGATGATGGTGCCCAGCACCAGGCCGGACAGCGTCAGGTTCTCGGCGCTGGCGAAGGTGCCGCTGGCCATGGCGCCGAAGCCGCCGCCCATGCTGATGAGGCCGACCTTGATGAGGGTCAGGCCGATCAGCAGCACGACGATGCCGGTGACCAGCGGGGTGATCAGGCGTTTGACGAAGGGCAGGATGCGGCTGATGCCCATTTCCACGAAGGACCCGGCGATGACGACGCCGAAGATCGCGGCCATGACGGCTTCGACCGGGGTGCCTTGCTTGACCATGACCGAGCCGCCGGCGATCAGCGGGCCGACGAAGTTGAAGCTGGTGCCCTGCACGATGAGCAGGCCGGCGCCCAGGGGGCCGAAGCGCTTGCACTGGACGAACGTGGCGATGCCGGAGATGACCAGCGACATGGACACGATCAGGGTGGTGTCGCGGCTGCTGACGCCCAGGGCCTGGCAGATGAGCAGGCCGGGGGTGACGATGGGCACCAGGATGGCCAGAAGGTGCTGCAAGGCGGCGACGAAAGCGACAGGGGCGGCGGGACGGTCGTCGGGGCCGTAGACCAGGTCGTGGCTGGGCTCGGCGTCGTCGGCGGCGCCGTGGGAGGCAGGTTGGGTCAGGGAGGCGGGTTGCATGGCGGAGGGGCCGGCAAGGTGGGGGGAGGGAAGAAAGTGCGGGATTTTAGCGGGGAAGGCGGCCAGGCGCCCTGGGCGATCGACGACCGGATAATCCGGGGCGGATCGGCTTGATAGAATTTGCGGCCACCCACCCGACCTTCGCACCGGGCCTTTCTGGCCGAAAACCATGCAGAAACGCACGAGATGGATCGCCATCGTTTGCGCCTTGCTGATTGCCGGTTTGCCGATGACCCTGCTGTTTCTGGTGATTGACGGCAATGATGACTTTGCGGCTGTCGACCAGGGCGAGTCCTACCGCAGCAGTATCTATAAGCGGTATCAGGGCGCCATCTATGCGGCCGTGCCCAGCAATGGCTATTACCGGATGGATGCGGCGGACCCGGCGAGTTTCGATGCCTTTGAAACCCGCACGTACGATGGCCGACAGGCGGGGCGCGACAGCCGCCACGTGTATTGCGGCAACCAGATCCTGCCGGAGATGCAACCTGCGTCGGCCAGGTTCCTGGGCAACGGCTATTTCACTGACGGTACGGTCACTTATTTCTGCGCTTTCCATTCCGAGTCGAACGCGGCATTGGGCGGCCTGCGGCAAGTGTGGCAGCAGATATTGTTCAGGGCGGGCCGGGGCGAGAAACCCCAGACCTATCTCTATCCGTTCAAGGCGTTGCCGGCCAGTGCGCAGCCCTACCGGCCGCTGCTCGAGCGCGAGCTGGCGACCGACGGCGCGCGGGTGTTCTACAAAGGCACGGAAATGCCGCAGGCCAACCCGGCGACGTTGCGGCGCATCGCGGCGCGGCAAGAGGGCGAGATGCGGCCCGGCGATCAATTCTTCGCCGACGGCCGTCACGTGTATTTTCGCGAGACGCTGCTGCCGCTGTCGGATGATCCGGGCTTGTATTCGTTCGAGGTGGGTGGCCTGGACCGCCAGCGTTATCTGCACGACCCGCGCGACGGCATGGTGTACGTCGGTGCGCAGGCCTTCGATGCGGCGCGTGCGCCGTACCGGCTGATCAGCGAGAAAGGCGGCCACGTCAATCAGGCCTTGTTTGCCGGCCAGGACGGCATTTACTTCTATAACAGCCAGACCCGGCAGGTCGAGCGTGCCGGCGATGATCCGTTTGCGTCGGGGGCGTTTACCGCGCTGTCGCCGTTTGTATTTTCCGATGGCCGGCAGGTGCTGTTTCTGCGGGGCAAGGAATCCTGGAATCGGTCTCGTAGCGGTGGCGGGCTGATATCGCGGTCGACGCTGATCTACCGGCTGCCGGACACGGCGGGGGGGGCCTGGCAGAAACTCGGCGATGTGTATCACCGCTTCGGCTCGGTCTGGCGCCATGGCGACGCGCTCTATTATTTTGACGAGATGGGTGCGACCCAACTGGTCTTCAGCCCCATTTACCGCATCCTGGACCCTGCCGCCGCCGATTTTCTGCTGCGCTCGCAGCAGACCCTGCAGATCCGGGCGGACGATATTCGCAAGCTGATCCGCGACGGCAAAATGGCCGCGATCGAGGGCGAAGCCATACTGGAAGCCAAGACCCGCTACCGGAAGTCATGGGGCCTGTTCTGATCGGTCTTGAAAAGCTGCCGATGGCCCCCATCACAGTAGGGTTTCCCGGAAACCGCGCGGGCGCTTCGTCCCGGTAACCGGTTTCTTTTGTCCCTAATTTTTTTAGACCTTCACGTAGAACTATGAGCCAAAACGCCGCGTCGTCCCCGTCCGAAACCCTGGGATTCCAGGCCGAGGTGAAGCAACTGCTGCACCTGATGATCCATTCGCTGTACAGCAACAAGGAAATCTTCCTGCGCGAGCTGGTGTCGAACGCATCGGACGCCTGCGACAAGCTGCGCTTCGAAGCCATCGACCAGCCGGCGCTGCTCGAAGGCGACGGTGAGCTGGCCATCACGGTCAGCTACGACAAGGACGCGCGCACGGTCACGATTTCCGACAACGGTATCGGCCTGTCGCGCGAAGAAGCCGTGGCCAACCTGGGCACCATCGCGCGTTCCGGCACGCGTGAATTCTTCTCGCAACTGACCGGCGACAAGCAGAAAGACGCGCAACTGATCGGCCAGTTCGGCGTGGGTTTCTATTCGTCGTTCATCGTGGCGGACAAGGTCACGGTGGTCAGCCGCCGCGCGGGCGCGTCGGACGCCATCCGCTGGGAATCCGACGGCCAGGGCGAATTCACCATCGCCGCCGCCGAAAAGGCCACGCGTGGCACCGACGTGACGCTGCACCTGCGCGCCGACGAAGACGAACTGCTCAACGGCTGGAAGCTGCGCGAGATCCTGCGCCGCTATTCCGACCACATCTCGCTGCCGATCCGCATGGCCAAGGAAGAATGGGACGCGGAAAAGGGCGAGCAGGTCAAGAAAGACGAACTGGAAACGGTGAACCAGGCCAACGCGCTGTGGGCCCGCAGCAAGTCGGACGTTTCGGATGAGCAATACCGCGAGTTCTACAAGACCGTCTCGCACGACTACGACGATCCCCTGGCCTGGACGCACAACCGCGTCGAAGGCCGCAGCGAATACACCCAGCTGCTGTACGTGCCCAGGCACGCGCCGATGGACCTGTGGGACCGCGACGGCCGCCGCGGCGTGAAGCTGTACGTCAAGCGCGTGTTCATCATGGACGACGCCGACCAGCTGCTGCCGTCGTACCTGCGCTTTGTGCGCGGCGTGATCGATTCGGCGGACCTGCCGCTGAACGTGTCGCGCGAAATCCTGCAGGAAAGCCGCGACGTGCGCGCCATTCGCGAAGGGTCGGCCAAGCGCATCCTGTCGCTGCTGGAAGACCTGGCCGAGAACAAGCCGGAAGACTACGCCACGTTCTGGTCGGAATTCGGCCAGGTGCTGAAAGAAGGCGCAGGCGAAGACCACGCCAACCTGGAACGCATCGCCAAGCTGATGCGCTTCGCGTCGACCCACAGCGGCGACCAGGCGCAGACCGTGTCGTTCGCCGACTACGTGGCGCGCATGAAGGAAGGTCAGGACAAGATCTACTACGTCACGGCCGACACCTTCGCCGCAGCCAGCAACAGCCCGCACCTGGAAATCTTCCGCAAGAAGGGCATTGAAGTGCTGCTGCTGTCCGACCGCGTGGACGAGTGGATGCTGTCGTACCTGCGCGAATTCGACGGCAAGTCGCTGGTGTCGGTGGCCAAGGGCGGCCTGGACCTGGCCGAGCTGGCCGACGAGGAAGAAAAGAAGCACCAGGCCGAAGTGGCCGAAGACTTCAAGCCGCTGGTCGAGCGCCTGCAAAAGACGCTGGAAGACCAGGTCAAGGAAGTGCGCGTGACGCTGCGCCTGGTGGATTCGCCGGCGTGCGTGGTGGTGGGCCAGAACGAACTCAGCCCGCACCTGCTGCGCATGCTGAAGGCGGCTGGCCAGGAAGCGCCCAACGTCAAGCCGGTGCTGGAAATCAACCCCGAACACCCGCTGCTGGCGCGCATTCGCGCGGCTGACGACGGCGAGTTCGACCAGTGGGCCCGCCTGCTGCTCGACCAGGCGCTCTTGGCCGAAGGCGCCCAGATCGCCGACCCGGCGGCGTTCGTGAAGCGGTTGAATGCGTTGCTGCTGAAGTAAGCGGCAGTCTCCCCGGAAATGGCGCCCGAGTCCGGGCGCCATTTTTTATTGCTGTGGACGGCATGCGCTTGTTCGGCGCAGATGCGCGGCGAGCAGCTTGAGGTCACGATCACGGGCGAAACCAATTCCCGCGGTGAAAAGGCGGACTATCACAAGGCGGCCTATGAACTGCTGGCTGGCTTGTCGGGCAACGTGCACCCGCATTCGAGCATCCACGTCGCGAACTGCCGGCCCACGGCCTACGGGTATGGGGGCGTGACGCAGGAGTGGCGGTATCAGCACGGGTGAATCGTGGTTCGCGCCTTCGGAGGAGGGTCTGTCGAGAATATTCCCGATCGGGAATTTTTCATGGGTTTCTGCCCCCAAATGGCAATAAAATTACCGAACGGTAATTTTGGAGCAGCCCATGTCGACGCAGTCCCCATCCAGCGATGTTCTTGCCACTATCCGGACTGCTGCCGATTTGGGCGAGCTGGTGAGAAGCATGCGGCGCGAGCAGGGCTTGCTGCAGACGGACCTGGCGGGCTTGGCGGGTACCGGCAATCGCTTCGTCGTGGATCTGGAGCGGGGCAAGCCCACCTTGCAATTGCAGAAGGTGCTGCACGTGCTGGATCTGATGGCCCTGGAGGTGGTGATTCGGCCCAAGCGCGCCGGGCGGCGATAAGCGGGCGGCGCGCGCGACCCCGTCATTCATGACTCCAGGTCAAAAGTGTTTCCCCGTTTAGTCGCTTTTTCCGCAAGGGTATCCCCGGCATACTGGGCGCCTGTCTTCCGATCGGGTTTTCCCTAGGTGCCGGCTGGTGTAGCTGGATCGCCCCTGAACCGTCCGGTCGGCGCAATCCCTCCAAGGAACCCGCATGTCTACCCATGAATCCCCGCCGGTGAAAGCCGGCTTGCCGTTGCTGGCGCTGGCCGTTGGCGCCTTCGGCATCGGCGTGACCGAATTTTCCCCCATGGGCCTGCTGCCCGTGATTGCCGACGGCGTAGGGGTGTCGATTCCCAGCGCCGGCATGCTGATCAGCGCCTACGCCATCGGTGTGATGGTGGGCGCGCCGCTGATGACGCTGGCGTTTTCGCGCTGGTCGCGGCGCAAGGCGCTGATCCTGCTGATGGCGATCTTCACCATTGGCAATATCCTGTCCGCCCTGTCTCCCAATTACACGACGCTGCTGCTCGCGCGTCTGGTCACCAGCCTGAACCACGGCGCGTTCTTCGGCCTGGGGTCGCTGGTGGCGGCCAGCGTGGTGCCGCGGCACAAGCAGGCCAGCGCGGTGGCGACCATGTTCATGGGGCTGACCATCGCCAACGTGGGCGGCGTGCCCGCCGCGACGTGGCTGGGCCAGGTGATTGGTTGGCGCATGTCGTTTGCGGCCACGGCCGGACTGGGCCTGGTCGCGATGTTGTCGCTGTGGTTCGCGCTGCCTTCGGGTGAAGCCGGCCGCCGTCCCAACGTGCGCCACGAACTGGCCGTACTGAAGAGCCCCGTCGTGCTGCTGGCGTTGCTGACCACGGTGCTGGGCGCGGGCGCCATGTTCACGCTGTACACCTACATCGCGCCGACGCTGGCGGACATCACCGGCGCATCGCCCGCTTTCATTACCGGGATGCTGGTGCTGATCGGCCTGGGCTTTACGCTGGGCAACGGCGTGGGCGGCCGCATGGCCGACCGTTCGCTGGACGGCACGCTGATCACGTTCCTGGTGATCGTCATCATCGACCTGCTGGCGTTTCCGTGGATCGGCCAGACGTCGGTCGGCGCGGCGATTTCGCTGCTGATCTTCGGCGTGGCGACGTTTGCGGTGGTGCCGCCGTTGCAGATGGGCGTGATGCGCGCCGCGACCGATGCGCCGGGCCTGGCGTCGTCGGTGAACGTGGGCGCCTTCAACCTGGGTAATGCGGTGGGGGCGGCCGCGGGCGGCGCGGTGATTTCGGCGGGCCTGGGCTATGCCGCCGTGCCGATCGCCGGGGCGGTCATCGCCACGGCCGGCCTGGCCCTGGTGCTGGTGCAGCGCGCCGCCAACCAGCGCCGCAGGCTGGCGGTGCAAGGCTGCTGATCGGTCAGAACTCGAACGTAGCCCCCAGCTCATACGTGCGGCCGGGCGCCAGCAACACCTGGCTGGTCGCACGCCCGCCATAGTAGGCATACAGCCGGTCCGTCAGGTTGCGCACGCGGAAGGTCAAGAGAGCGGGCCGGATGCGGTAGCTGATCGCCGCATCGACCGTGGTGTGGCTGTTGATGCGGATCTGGTTGGCATTGTCGGTGTAGATCTTGCCGGTGTGGTTCAGGCCCACGAAGAGGTTCATCGGCAGGTCGGCCAACCGATAGTTGGCGTACAGGTTGGCGACCCGCTCGGGCACGTTGGGCGGGGTGTTGCCCACGCGTGATGCGCCATCGGCCTCGGTCAGGGAATCGAAGCGCGCGTTCAGCACCGCGACGTTGCCCGACAGCGTGAACTGGGGCGTAACGCGCCAGTCGGCCGACAGTTCCACGCCCCGCGACGATTGGCGGCCGTTGTTGACCGTCAGGCGCGCGTCGTTCTGGTCGCGCGACAGCACGTTTTCCAGCTTGATGTGATAGACCGCCGCGGTCCACTCGACGTTGTCCAGCGTCTGTTTGAAGCCGGCTTCCCATTGTTCGCCCTTGGCCAGCGGATACGAGGCGTTGGCTTGCGACAGCAGGAACAGCGAACCCACCGGAATGGTGGCGTTGGTGTATTGGGCATAGACCGACGACGACGGGGTCAGGTCAAAGACCGTGCCCAGGCGCGCCGAGTTGGCGGAATAGCGGGTGCCGAATTCGCTGCGGCTGCCGACGTTCAGGTCCGTCACGCTGCGATCGACGCGGATGCGGTCGTAGCGGTAGCCGGCCACGACCGTCCAGGGCTCGGCAAGCTTGAGCGAGTCTTCCAGGAAGAACGCCGCGCCGCGTACGTCGGTGGTGAAATCGGTGCGATTGCCGGGGCCGCTCATCAGCGCCGGGTCATCATTGAAGTAGCCGACCGCGGGATTGCGCAGCGACACGCGCAGTGCGTCGGCCGTCGACGCGCTGCGGTTGGAGAAACGCCGTTCGCTGTCCAGGCTGGTCTTGCTGAGCTCGCCGCCCACCACGAATTTATTCGACAGCCCCGCAATCGTGCCGCTGTGGGTGGCGTCGAAGCGGTCGATCAGGTAGCGCTGGTGGTGCGTGATGATGGTCTGGTCGCGGTTGATGAAGCCGGGGGCGCTGTAGGTGGCGGATTCCGAGTTCTTCCACAGGCGGTCGACCTTGTTCATCGCGAATTCGTTGCGCAAGGTCCAGGCGGGCGTGAGCTTATGCGTGACGCGGGCCCGCAGCCAGTAGGCTTCGGCTTCGTTGCGGTCGTTCAGCACGTTGTAGTTGTTGCCGGCCAGGCTGCGGTCCAGCACGCGGCCGTCGGGCGTGCTGACCACGCCGGTCGGGTCGCGGGCAACGCTGCGCGGCACCAGCGGCGTGCCCCAGTAGGCGTGGCCGGTGTCGCGCGAGTAGTCGAACGACAGGTCCAGGCGGGTGGCGGGCGCCACGTCGAAGGCGATGCCCGTGGTCAGGTGGTCCAGCTTGTTGCTGTTGCGGGCTATGGTGCCGACGCGGCTGTCGTTGTGGCTGTAGTCGATGCGGTAGGCGCCGGTCTCGCCGACGTTGTCGCCCAGGCCGATGCCGGTGCGCGTGCTGCCGTAGCTGCCATACGAGAACATGGCTTCGCGGCCGGGGTTGTCGCGGTCGGGGCGCTTGGTCTGGAAGTTGACGATGCCGCCGATGGCGCTGTCGCCCTGCAACACCGACGCGGGGCCTTTCAGGACTTCGATGCGTTCGTAGTTCCAGGTGTCTTCGACCCGGTTGGTCGAACCGGCGCCGGACATGCGCAGGCCATCGTACAGGTACAGGATGTCGGTGAAGCCGCGCGACGAGAGCGTGGTGGGCGAGGACGGCGGGCCGCCGCCGGCCAGGCCGGTGGCGCCGCGCAGCGCATCGCTGAGGGTGCTGGCGCCGCGTTCGCGCAGGGTCTGCTGCGACAGGATTTCGACGGACGCCGGCGTTTCGCGCAGGGTCAGGCCCAGGCGCGACGCGGTGCTGCTGCGCGAATCCAGCCGCAGGCCGTCGGCCTCGCTGGCGGCTTCCACGCGGATGGCGGGCAGCTCGGGTTCCTGTGCCTGGACGCCGGGCACGGCGGCGCACGCCGCGAAGGCGGCGGTGGATACGACTTTCCTCATGACTCTTTCCCGTTGGGCTTGAAGGGGGGTACAGCGTGTCTTGGGCGGTGGCCGGTGCTAGACGACCCGGTAGCGGCGCAGGCGCCAGCCGGCCAGGGCGAGCAGCAGCAGCGTGGGCGCCAGCAGCTGCAGCAACGCCCGCAGGGCCTGCGCGCGCACGACGCCGGGGTCTTCTTCCTGCCAGCGAAACACCGGCATGGCCGCGAAGTCTGCGGGCGCGATGGCGCGGCCGGCTTCAATGCGGGGCAGGAAAAAGTCCTTCCAGGCCTGGTGGTAGGCGTCGATCTGTTTCATGAAATGGGCATGGCGGCGCTGGCCGGTGCCGGCCAGGGCGGTGATGCCCTCGTACGCCACGGCCGCGGGCGACAGCACGCTGTAGCGCGCCACCAGCGCCTGCTGGCGGGCCAGCTGGGCGTCGAAGCGGTCCAGCTCGGGCTGCATGGCTTCGTCCACCTGGCGCTCGACACGGGCCTGGCCCATGGGCCGGCCGGTGATCTCCAGGCGGCCGTAGCGGGGGACCAGCACGTCGGGCTTGTCCATGTGCTGGTAATCGGTAGACAGCAGCGCGGCGTTGTCGCGCATGGCCAGCGCCGTGGCGACGCGGGTGCGGGTGGCCAGCTCGGCGCGCGACGGCGCGGGGCTGGCGAAGGCGGCGGCCAGGTTCAGCAGCACCGGCGCCACCAGCACCAGCAGCACCCAGCCCACCATCAGGATCATGGCATTGGCCGCCGACGATTTGCCGAAGGCATTGACGGCCACCACCGCCGAGAACCAGAACAGCGCATAGGCGCCGACCAGTAGCGCCCACCATAGCGTGGTGCCGGCCGCGTGCAGGGCCTGGGGGCGCACCAGCAGCAGAGCCGCCATCGGCAACAGCACCGCGGCCCCCAGCAGCACGGCGGCGCGCAGCGAGATCTTGCCGGCGATCAGCGTCAGCAGCGCCAGGGGTTGGGACAACAGCAGCCGCAAAGTGCCGTCTTCTTTCTCGCCCGACAGCAGGTTGTAGCTCAGCGCAAAGATCAGCAGCGGCAGCAGGTAGACCACCACGAACGCCAGGTCGAAATGCCCGCTGAGCAGGTGCCAGGGGTTCTCGATGTCGTTGTTGTGGATGAAGTTGACCTTGCTTTGGTAGGTCACCTTGAATTGCGAAGGGAACAGGTCGGTCTGGCCCCGCGCCACGGGCGCCAGGGCCACGCTGGGCATGATGGCGTAGTGCGCGCCCAGGCCGCCGCCCATGTTGGCCGGGCTGGCGGGGTTGCCGAATGGCGTGGGGGTTTCGCGGCCATCCATGATGCGGTGCAATTGCGCCAGCTGGCCGGCGCGGGCCTGCGCATCGGCGCGCACCAGCGCGGCCTGGGCCTCGTCGCGCAGCGCCGTCTGCCACAGGCCATTGAAGACGGCATAGGCCACCAGCAGCAGGAACAGCAGGCCGCACAGCCACAGGGCGCGCTCGCGGGTCAACAGGCGCAGTTCGTGCCGCAGCACCAGGGTGTAGCGGCGGGATTGTCGGGCGTGCACCAGGGGGTCTCCTACAGGGCGGTCTGGCGGGCCACGGCGCACCAGGCAAAGGCCAGGCTCAGCAGCAGCGCCGCGGCCAGCATCAAGAGGCTCAGGCGGGCTTCGTACAGCGCCCAGCCGGCCGCGGGCGGCTGGTACTGGAAGGGCGGCACGCGGGCCCACAGCGACGGGCTGGCCTGATATGAAAAGTGCTGGTGGTCCAGCGTGTCGGCGTGCGCGACGAGGTCGGCGCTGACGATGTCCTGGATCACGCGGCGCTGGCGTTCGGCGGCCACGGTGAAGTCGCGATGGTGCGCGAAGTCGGTGCCCGCCATCGCGGCCGAGAACGCGCGGATGGCCAACAGCGGCATCAGCCAGCCGGCGGATTCCTGCACGGCCTGCTGCCTTTCCCAGGTGTCCCACAGGCCGCCGAAATGGCGGTCGTAGACGGCGTAGCTGGACTGGTCGTCCAGCTTGAGTGCCAGGCCCCATTGGTTCAGCGGCACGTCGCGGCTCCAGCGTTCGGTGGTGCCGAAGGCCTGCATCCAGACGCGGTCGGACGTGGCTTTCAGGTCGTCCTGCAAGGCCTGGTTGAATTCCAGCCGGGTGGGGCTGGGGTGCACGCCGCGCGACAGCTCGGCCATGACGCGCGGCGCGACCACGGTGTTGGCGATCCACAGCGCCAGTAGCACCGTGATAGCCACGCGCGATGACCGTGCGGCCGCCGACACGCCCAGCGTGATGAAGACGAAGGTGGCCAGGTACAGCGCATAGCCGGCCCCTAGCGCAACAAGGCGCCACAGCGCGTCGGCGCGTCCGCCCGCCCACCACACCGCCACGCCGGCAGCGATGGCCGCGGGCGCCAGCAGCAGCGCCAGGCTCAGGCCCAGCGCGCAGGCCTTGCCCCACAGCAGGCGCCACGGCGCCACGCCCAGGCTCAGCGTCTGGCGCAGGATGCCCTGCTCGCGTTCGCCCGAAAACGCGTTGAAGCCCAGCACGATCACCAGCAAGGGCCCCAGCGCTTGCAGGATCCACGCGGCCGACAGGTCGCCGAAGCGTTGCAGGCCGGTGGCGTCCTGCGCCGGCCGGAACTTCACTTCGCTCTGGCGGTGCGCCTGCAACCACACGGTGCTGCCGATATACGGATTGATGCCGGCATCCAGCAGCGCCAGGGCCGTGTCGGGCTTGAAGACGTGCATGCCCTGGTGGGCGGCGTCGTGCGGATGGCGCGCGCCCTGCTTGAGCCAGTCGCCGTAGTCGGCGTTCTGGGCGGCGGCCTGCTCGGCGCGTGCTTCCTGCTGGTGCAGGTAGCCGACCGCCAGCGCGGTCAGGAGCAGCACGGCGACGATGCCGCCGGCCCAGTAAAGGCGGCCGTCGCGCAGCCGTTCGCGCAGGTCCTTGAAGGCGATGAGCAGGATCATGCGTCGGCCTTCATGTGCGCCAGGTACAGGGCTTGCAGGTCGGTGTCGCTGATCTGGCGGCTGTCCAGGCTGTCGACCAACCGGCCGCGTTTCATGATGCCGACGCGGGTGGCGGTCTGGCGGGCGTGGAACAGGTCGTGCGTGGTGTTCAGGATGGCGACGCCGCGTTCGCTGGCGCGTTGCAGCAGGCGCGTGAATTCGGCCGCGGCCGACGGGTCCAGGCCGGAGGTCGGCTCGTCCAGCAGCAGGGCGCGCGCGTTCTTGGCCATGGCCACCGCGATCCAGACCTTTTGCCGCATGCCCTTGGAATACGCGGCCACGCGCTTGTCCGCCGCGGCGGGTTCCAGCCCCACGTCGGCCATCAGTTCCAGCAAGCGGGCGCGCGGCGGCGCTTCGCCCAGCGCCAGCGCGGCGAAGTAGCGCAGGTTTTCCAGGCCCGTCAGCGTGCCGTACAGGTTCACCTGCTCGGGGATGTAGGCCACGTGCTGCTTGGTGGCCAGCGGCTCGCGCGCCGCATCCAGGCCATTGATCAGGGCCTGGCCGCCGTCGGGCGCGATGAAGTTCAGGAACAGATTGATGGTGGTGGTCTTGCCAGCGCCGTTGGCGCCCAGCAGGCAATAGATTTCGCCCGGCTCGATGCGCAGGTCCAGCGGATGCAACGCGATCTGGTCGCCGTAGCGTTTGGTCAGGCCGATGGCTTCAAGCACGGGGTGTCCTTCTTCGGTTGAAGATGTCGGAAAGGGGAAGGGCGCGAGGCGGCGCGGAACGGGGGCCAGCGGGTCCGCGTGGTTCAGGTTCTTAAATAGATATGTTATATCATAACAATAATGAGCCGCAGCGCGCCAGCGGATGCGTCAACGGGCCTGCCGTGGCGCGGTGGCGGGCGCAGGCGCCGCGCATGAAAAAGGGCGCCTGTGCAGGCGCCCTCGGTTGCGGCAATGCGCGGGAATCAGGCGTCGATCCGCTCGACCTTACCCACCAGCAGGATGTACGACAGCGCGCCCAGCAAGGCCAGCGACGACACGTACACGATGGCCGGCGCGAAGCTGTCTTTGGACACCAGGAAGCCGATCACGATCGGGGTGCAGATCGACGACAGGTTGCCCACGAAGTTGAACACCCCGCCGGTCAGGCCCAGCAGCCGCACCGGTGCCAGCGTCGATACCAGCGACCACGTGATCGACGCCAGACCGTTGCCGAAGAACGCGACGGCCAGGAAGAAGATGACCCAGGGCGTGGAATCGGTGAAGTTGGCGCCGATCATCGACGTCGAAATCAACAGGCCCAGAATGATGGGCAGCTTGCGTGCCAGGCCCACAGTGGCGCCGCGTCGGATCAGGAAGTCGGACAGCACACCTGAGCACAGCACGCCCACGAAGGCCGCCAGGAACGGCACCGACGCCAGGAAGCCAGACTTGATGAAGTCCATGCCGCGGTACTTCACCAGGTAGGTGGGGAACCAGGTCAGGAAGAACCACAGGGTCGACGTCAGGCAGAACTGGCCCAGGTACACGCCCCACAGCTTGCGCTTGGTCATCACCAGGCCCAGGTCGTTCCAGTTGAACGGGGCCCTTTTCTCCCGCGCGCGCTTGTCCAGGTCGACCACGCCGCCGCCTTGTTGGATCAGGTCGATCTCAGCCGCATTGGCGCCCTTGAACTGGCGCGGTTCGCGATAGATCAGGTACCACAGCACGCCCCAGATGATGCCCAGGAGACCGGTGCTGACAAACACCATGTGCCAGCCGTAGTGGTGCTGCAGCCAGGCCAGCACCGGCGTCAGGAACGCCAGGCCGACGAACTGGCCGGACGTGTAGAAGCCGATGGCGGTGGCGCGTTCCTTTTCCGGGAACCAGGTCGTGACGACGCGGTTGTTGATCGGATAGGCCGGCGCTTCCAGCGCGCCCACGGCCAGGCGCAGCACGAACAGGATCACGAAGCTGCCCGCGAACCCCATGAAGAACGTGGCCGCGGACCACAGGATCAGCGCGGCCGCGTACAGCACGCGCGGCGACACGCGGTCCACCAGCCAGCCGCCGGGAATCTGCATGGCGGCGTAGGTCCAGCCGAAGGCCGACAGGATCAGGCCTTCATGCACCGTGTCCAGGCCGAACTCGTCCTTCAGGGCGGGGGCGGCGATGGACAGGTTGCTGCGGTCCAGGTAGTTGATGACGACGGTGATGAACAGCATCACCATGATGAGATAGCGGCTGCGCGTGGGCCGCTGGGCGCTTTGCAGGCCCGGGTGGGTGGCGGTGGTCAAGGGGGTCTCCTCTCTCTTTTATCGGCGTGCGGGCCTTACCATTCGGCGAAGCTGCCGTCGGCATGGCGCCAGACGGGGTTGCGCCAGCGGTGGCCGACGGCGGCGCGTTCCTTGACGTATTCCTCGTTGACCTCGATGCCCAGGCCCGGGCCTTGCGGAATCGCGACCATGCCGTCTTCATAGGCGAAGACTTCGCGGTTGCTGACGTAGTCCAGCAGGTCGTTGGCGGCGTTGTAGTGGATGCCCAGGCTCTGTTCCTGGATGAACGCGTTGTAGCAGCCGGCGTCGATCTGCAGGCAGGTGGCCAGCGCGATCGGGCCCAGCGGGCAGTGCAGCGCCAGCGCCACGTCATAGGCCTCGGCCATCGCCGCGATCTTGCGGGTTTCGGTGATGCCACCGGCATGCGACGGATCGGGCTGGATGATGTCGACGTAGCCTTCGGACAGCACGCGCTTGAAGTCCCAGCGCGAGAACAGCCGTTCGCCCAGCGCAATGGGGGTGGACGTCAGCGGCGCCAGTTCCTTCAGGGCTTCGTAGTGCTCGCTCAGCACCGGCTCTTCGATGAACATCAGCTTGAACGGGTCCAGCTCTTTCATCAGCACCTTGGCCATGGGCTTGTGCACGCGGCCGTGGAAGTCCACGCCGATGCCCACGTTGGGGCCTACCGCGTCGCGCACGGCGGCCACGTTTTCCAGGCACTTCTCGACCTTGTCGAACGAATCGATGTACTGCAGTTCTTCGGTGCCGTTCATCTTCACGGCGGTGAAGCCGCGTTCGACGGCGCTCTTGGCGGCCGCGGCGGTATCGGCCGGCCGGTCGCCGCCGATCCACGAATACACGCGGATGCGGTCGCGCACGTTGCCGCCCAACAGTTGCGACACCGGCACGCCCAGGTGCTTGCCCTTGATGTCCCACAGCGCCTGGTCGATGCCGGCCAGCGCGCTCATGTGGATGGCGCCGCCGCGGTAGAAGCCGCCGCGGTACAGCACCGTCCAGTGGTCTTCGATGTTGCGCGGGTCCTTGCCGATCAGGTAGTCGGATAGTTCTTCGACGGCGGCGGCCACGGAATGCGCGCGGCCTTCGACGACGGGTTCTCCCCAGCCGACGATGCCGGCGTCCGTTTCAATCTTCAGGAAGCACCACCGCGGCGGCACGATGTAGGTGGTGAGCTTGGTGATCTTCATGCTTGGGTCTCCTGGGCGGGATAGGCGCGTTGCCAGGCCGCGATGAATGCGCGCGCGTTCTGGCCGACTTCGGTGGCCGACAGGCCGGGTTTGTACAAGGCGGAGCCCAGGCCGAAGCCGCTGGCGCCCGCCTGGGCGTAAGTGGAAAGGTTGTCGGGGGTGATGCCGCCGACCGGCACCAGCGCGATCGGCGGGCGCATCACGGCGCGCCAGGCCTTGAGCACGACGGGTCCGAGCTGTTCGGCGGGGAACATCTTCAACACGTCGGCGCCGGCGGCCAGCGCGGCAAAGGCTTCGGTGGGCGTGGCCACGCCGGGGCAGGACGCGAGGCCAGCGGCCTTGGCCGCGCGGATCACGGCCGGGTCGCTGTGCGGCATCACGATAATCTCGCCGCCGGCATCCTTGATGCGGGCGACGTCGTCGGGGTTCAGCACGGTACCGGCGCCGACCAGGCAATCGGCCGGCAGCGCGTCGCGCATGGCGCGGATGCTGGCCAGCGGCTCAGGCGAATTCAGCGGCACTTCGATCAGGCGAAAGCCCGCGGCATAGAGTTCGCGGGCGACGGGCTCCGCCTCGGCCGGCGTGATGCCGCGCAGGATGGCGATCAGGCCGCAGTGGGCCATGGCGGTTTGCAGTCCGGGATGGGTCATGGGGTTTCCTTGGTCGATGCGGGCGATGTCGAATGGGCTGCCTGGGCGGTCGGCGCAGGCACCAGCCCGGCGCACACCGCCAGGTGCCACAGGCCGCGCTCGGTGGCGTTGCGGGCCTGTTCGGGCGTGCCCAGGCCGTAGTGATGCAGCGCCAGCAGGTAGCGCTGGCACAGCGCGTCGTCGCCGCACAGCACGATGCGCGGCAGTTCGCCCTGCTGGCGCAGCATGTCGGCCAGGGCCGCGACCTCGTGGCCGATCAACAGGCCCGACAGGTAGTCGGCCTGCGAGGCGCCGGCCAGTTCGCCGGTCAGCCCGAGCGCACGCGTGCTGAAAATCGTCGACAGCACGCCGGCGCGGCCGGCGGGGGCGCCGGCCACTTTCACGCCGCGCTCGAACGCGGCCATGTCGGGCGCGGGCGCCTCGGTCATCGTGCGGCCCAGGATGGTGTGGCCGCGCAGCGCGGCGTAGACCTCGCCGGTCATGAAGGTATCGAAGTGGGTGACGCGGCCGCGGCGCGCGTTGACCCATTTCGAGTGCGTGCCGGGCAGGCCGATCAGCACGTCGTCCGCGCCGCCGCCGGCCTGGTCGAACAGCACGCCGAACACCTGGGTCTCTTCGCCGCGCATCACATTGGGCAGCCCGTGGCGCTGGATCAGGCCCGGCACGATATGCACCGGCGTCGCGCCCGCGCGGTCGATGCGGGTCAGCAAGGTGCCGATGCGCGGCAGGTCGACCGGTACGTCCAGGTAGGCGGCTTCCTGCCAGCCTTGCGCGCTGCCGACCATGCCGCAGGCAATGACGGGCAGCGTCGGCTCGGCGCGCAGCCAGTCGCCGCAGGCCTGCTCGAATGCCAGTTCGAATCCCGATTGGGTGCTGGCGGTGGCGGCGCCGTCCTGCAGCGGCTGGGGCAGCCGCATGATGCCCCAGGGCAGGTGACGGGTATCCAGCGTGCGGCCGGCGCCGTCCAGGCGATAGGCGCGCAGCGAAGAGGTGCCCCAGTCCAGCGCTATGAGAGCCGCGCGGGCAGGCAATCCGGTTGTCATCAGAGTCTGTCTCGTCTCGGGCCGCCGGCCCGCCTGCCGGGCGCCGCGAGCGGGCGTGATGAGGCAGGGGATCGCCGACCTTGTTTGTCGTCAAGCGCGTCGCGAAGCCGGAGAGGTCCCGCGCGGGCATTGCGAAAAATTCTAGATCAGCGCTTGAAAAATCTCAAAATATAGAATTTAATCCCACATATAGGGAAACTGGCTGTGGCAAGATACCAGGCAGCCCTCCCGCCCGCCCGCCCTGCGAATCTGCCGTCTCCATGAACGCCACGCCGTCCCCTGCCTCGTCTTCCCCCATCGATCCCGATGCCGCGGCCCCCGCCGGCACGCAGACGCTCATGCGCGGCCTGGCCGTGATCCAGGCCGTGGCGGGCGGCGCGCGCGACCTGAAGGAAATCTGCGCCCGCATCGGCGTGGCGCGCAGCACCACGCACCGGCTGGCCAGTTGCCTGGTGCAGGAACGCTATCTGCGGTCGTTGGCGGGCGTGGGCTACGTGCTGGGCCCCAAGCTGATCGAATTGGGCTTCCAGGCGCGTGAAGCCTTTCCCATGGCGACGCTGGCGCGCCCGTACCTGGACAGCCTGGCCGAGCAGACGGGCGACACCATCCACCTGGCGGTGCGCGACAACGACGAAGTGCTGTACCTGGAAAAGATTCCCGGCAAGAAAGGGCTGGAGATGCGTTCGCGCGTGGGGCATCGCATGCCGCTGGCCGCCACCGGCGTGGGCAAGGCGCTGCTGCTGGACGCCGACGAACCGCAATGGAAGGCGCTGCACCGCGTGGGCGCGCCGGTGTCGTCGCGCGCGCCCGGCGGCCGCCAGACGTGGGAAGCGTTTCGCGACCGCATGCGCGATTACGCTGCCAAGGGCTACGCGTTTGACCTGGAAGACAACGAGCCGTCGATCCGCTGCGTGGCCGCGCCCGTGCGCGATGCCTCAAGCGGCATCGTCGCCGCGATCAGCGTGTCCAGCACGGTGCCGTACATGTCGCTGGAACGCATGCAGGAAATGGTCGCCGTCGTGCAGGGCGCGGCGGCGGATATCTCGGCGGAACTGGGCTGGAAGGTGGCGCGCGGCTGATCGCCGCGACGCGATCAGGCAGCCACCGGCGGCAACGGCAATAGCTGCCGCGCAATGTTCTCCATGGCGATTTCCAGTTCCGCGACCAGCGCCTGCGCCGCGGGCGACAGCGATCGATCGCGCCGGTGCAGCAGCCCGATATAGCGGCGCGCCGACGCATCGCAGAGCGGGGCGGCGCGCAGCCCCGCCAGATTCAGTTCCGGCAGGGCCAGGCGCGGCAGCACGCTGACGCCCAGGCCCTGGCGCACCATGCTGGCCGCGGTGCCCATGTTGGTCACGTCGTAACGCAACGCAGTGACCGGCGCGCCGACTTCGTCGCGCACCGCGCGGTCGAATTGCTGCCGCGCATTCGAGCCCTGCGACAGCAGCACCAGGTCGTAGCGCAGCACGTCGCGCCAATGCAGCCGCCCCGGCGCGTCGCCCAGCGGATGGCCGGCGGGAAAGATGGCGCAGAAGCAGTCTTCGGCCATCGGCGTGAAAGACAGGTCGGACACCGGCTCGGGCAAGGCGCCCACCGCGAACTCGATCTGGTTGGTGCGCAGCATGGCCATCAACTCATCGTTGTGCGCTTCCACGACCCGCACTTTCAAGGCCGGATGCGCCCGGCTAAGCATGCCCACGGCCGCAGGCAGCAAGGCCAGGGCCGTTGACGGCAGGGCGCCCAGCGCGACGCTGCCGCGCCGTACGGCCGCCAGGTCCGCCAGGCTGCGGTAGGCCTCTTCCAGGTCGGCGATGGGCCGTTGCACCCGCGCATAGAAGTCCTGGCCCGCCGAGGTCAGGCTGATGCTGCGCGTGGTGCGCTCGAACAGGCGCAGGCCCAGCACTTCTTCCAGGTCCTGGATCAGGGCGGTGAATGACGGCTGCGTGACGCCCAGCTGATTGGCCGCGTGGGTGAACGACCCGGTGTCCACCGCCAGCAGAAAGGCCTTGAGCGGCCGGTATTTGATATTCATAGCCATGGGCTAAGAATAGTAGAAAAATATCTATTTGTGTCTAATAATCGACCGGCCGATGATGACGCCTACCGAAGAACTCCCGGACCCAAGACGTTATGGACGCATCGAGCCACAAGCCCTTCCGCCTGGGCGCCAACTGGCGCCACAGCCAAGACGGCGACGCCGTCATCACCTCCATCAATCCGGCTGACGGCAGCATTGCCGGCATCGTCACGCGTGCCACGGCGCAGGACGTGGACACGGCCGTCGCCATTGCCTGGGACGCGTTCCAGAACAAGCCCTGGCGCAAGCTGCGCCCCGACCAGCGCGCCGCCACCCTGTACGAGATCGGACGGCGCCTGTCGGCCGAGCGCGAGCCGCTGGCGCGCCTGCAGATGCAGGACAGCGGCAAGCCCTGGAAGGAATGCCTGCACATGGTCGACAGCGCGGCCGGACATTTCCGCTATTACGCCGCGGTGTGCGAGACCTGGCAGAACGAGATGACCTCGCCGCGCGGCGAGTATTTCTCGATGGCCCTGGCCGAACCGTTCGGCGTCATCGCGGCGATCACGCCGTGGAACTCGCCCATCATGAACGAGGCCCAGAAGGCCGCCCCGGCGCTGGCCGCCGGCAACGCCGTGCTGCTCAAGCCGTCCGAAGAAACCCCGCAGCTGGCGCTGGAACTGGCGCGGCTGTGCAGTGAAGCCGGCTTGCCCGAAGGCCTGCTGACGGTGCTGCCGGGCCACGGCGAAGACGTGGGCGCGGCGCTGGTGAAGCATCCGGGCGTGCGCATGGTGTCGTTCACCGGCGGCACCGAGACCGGCCGCATCATCGGCGGCATCGCGGGCCAGCGCCTGATTCCGGTGGGGTTGGAACTGGGCGGCAAGTCGCCGCACATCGTGTTCGACGACGCCGACCTGGATCGCGCCGTGGCGGGCGTGATCTCGGGCATCTTCGGCTCGGCCGGCCAGAGCTGCGTGGCCGGCTCGCGCCTGTTCGTGCAGAAGTCCATCTACAAGCGCTTCATGGACGAACTCGTGACCCGCGCGCAGCAGGTGCGCGTCGGGTTGCCGGACGACCCGGCCACGCAGATGGGCCCGCTGGTGTCGCGCGCCCATCGCGACAAGGTCGCGGGCTACGTGGACATCGGTCGCGGGGAAGGCGGCCGCGTGCTGGTGGGCGGCGCCGCGCCGTCGCAGGCCGCGCTGGCCAACGGCTGGTTCTACCTGCCCACGATCATCGACGGCCTGGGCAACCAGGCGCGCGTGTGCCAGGAAGAGATCTTCGGCCCGGTGCTGGTCGCCCTGCCGTTCGACGACGAAGACGACGTGATCCGCCAGGCCAACGACACCCCCTTCGGCCTGGGCGCCGGCATGTGGACGGGCGACTACGCCCGCGCCTGGCGCGTGGCCCGCGACATCGAAGCGGGCTCGGTCTGGATCAATACCTACAAGCAATCGCACATTGCCACGCCGTTCGGCGGCTTCAAGGCCAGCGGCATCGGCCGCGAGAAAGGCCTGCATGGCCTGCGCCTGTACAGCCAGGTCAAGAGCCTGTACTGGGGCATGCACGACAAACCGATGGGACTCTGAACACCATGACGACTGACAAGAAAAGCGCGGCCCTCACGCTGGCCGACTCCCGCATCCTGATCGCCGGCGCCGCCAGCCTGGTGGGCTCGCACACCGCCGACGCGCTGCTGGCCGCCGGCGTGCGCGAGGTGATCCTGCTGGACAATTTCGCCTTCGGCACGCCCGAAGCCATCGCCCACCTGCAGGACAACCCGCGCGTGAAAGTGGTGCGCGGCGACCTGATGCGCCTGCCCGACCTGCTGGCCGCCACCGAAGGCGTGGACGGCGTGCTGCACCTGGCCGCCTACATGACGCTGGGCTTTGCGCAGACGCCGTGGCAGGCGGTCGACGTGAACGTGCGCGGCGCGCAGAACATGCTGGAAGCCTGCCGCGTCAACAAGGTCAGGAAGATCGTCTTCGCCTCGTCCAACGCGGTGTACGGCTATGGCACGGGCATCGCGGGCGCGCTGGTGGAAAACGGCCCCTTCCATTCCGTGGGCGCGCCACCCGCCGCCATCCTGTACGGCGCGTCCAAGATCATGGGCGAACAGCTGTGCCGCCAGTACTACCAGAAAGCGGGACTGGACTACGTGGTGCTGCGCTATTCCACCGTGTACGGCGAACGGCAGCACTACCGCGCCGCCAATTCGCTGTACATCATGGAAACCTACGACCGCGTGCGCAAGGGCGAACGTCCCGTGCTGCCGGGCGATGGCACCGACACCAAGCACTTCGTGCACGTCTCGGATGTGGCGCGCGCCAACGTCGCGGCCTTCCAGAGCGCGGCCACCGACGTGGCCGTGAACGTGTCCGGCCCCGCGCCCATCACCACGGGTGAACTGGTGCGCTTGGTGCTCGACTACTGCAAGAGCGACCTGCAGCCCGAGATCAAGCCCGACCCCCCGGGCACCGTGCGCCTGACCTCGGGCGGCGCGTTCCATATTCCGCACGACCTGGCGGGCCAGCACATCGGCTGGCAGCCCAAGGTCGGCATGGCCGAGGGCGTGGCGCGCCTTCTGGCCTGGCGCGAGCAACAAGGCGATGGCTGACGTGTCGCCCACGCAGCACCCGTGAAGTTCCGTGCACCGCGCCATAGAGCGCGGGCACCTGCAAAAGTGCCGATTCGGCACACCACGAGGAGACAAGGCAATGAGGAAGCTGAAAAGCATGGGCAGGGCGCTGCTGGCCCTGGGATTCGCGTTGGGCAGCGCCGTGGCATCGGCCGCGGCCTTTCCCGACAAGCCGGTGACACTGGTGGTGCCGTACCCGCCGGGTGGCGCCACCGATGTGATCGCGCGGCTGATCGCCGAGAAACTGCCTGCCGTCTGGGGGCAGCAGGTCATCGTCAACAACCGTCCCGGCGCAGGCACCACCGTGGCGGCCGAAGCCGTGGCGCGCGCACCGGGCGATGGCTACACCCTGTTCATGACGACGGCGGCGCACACCATCAGCGCCAGCCTGTACAAGAAGCTGAACTACGACCCGCTCAAGGACTTCGCGCCGCTGACGCTGACCTCGACGATTCCGCTGGTGCTGGTGACCGCGCCGTCGCTGCCGGTGAAGAACCTGGCCGAACTCATCGCCTACGGCAAGGCCGCGCCGCAGGGCCTGAGCATGGCCTCCACCGGCAACGGTACGCCCCAGCACCTGACGGGCGAACTCTTCAAGGCCAAGACGGGCATGAAGCTGGTGCACGTGCCGTACCGCGGCGACGCGCCGATGCTGACCGACCTGATCGGCGGCCAGGTGCAGATGGCGTTCGTGACCCTGTCGGCCGCGCTGCCGTACATCCAGTCGGGCAAGTTGCGCGCGATTGCGCTGGCGCATCCCCGGCGGGTCGAGGCCGTCGGCCAGGTGCCCACGCTGGACGAAGCCGGCATGAAAGGCTTCGAGGCGGCGACCTGGTTCGGGCTGTTCGCGCCCGCCAGCATGCCGGCGGACCTGCGCGAGAAGATCTACCGCGATGTCGCCAAGATCGTCGCCACGCCCGAGATGACCAAGAAACTGCAGGACATGGGTGGCGAGGTGAACAACAGCTCGCCGCAGCAGTTCCAGTCATTCATCAATGCCGAAGCGCAGCGCTGGGCCGAGGGCGTCAAGCTCTCCGGCGCGCAGATCGATTGAGCCCGTACCCCCGAGATGGCCGCCGCGCCGTCCCGACAGGAGACCCCGCAAGATGAGCAATACCGAACACGCTTTGCTGGCGCGATGCGCCGCCTATGGCACCAGCACCTGGGCCGATGCCCTGGATACCCTGGGCATCGCCGGGGTGGTGCAGGGCATCCCGCGACGCGGCGGGCAAGGCCGCATCGCCGGCTTCGCCGTCACGGCCCGCCACGTCAGCGGCGCACTGGGCGACTTCGATCGCGCCGATTTCGCGGTGGGACGCCTGGTGGCCGTCACCGGCCCCGGCCGCGTGCTGATGGTGGACGCGGGCGGCGCCTGCATATCCACCTTTGGCGGCATTGCCTCGCTGGCCGCATCCAGGCGCGAGGCCACCGGCGTGGTGATCGACGGCGCCTGCCGCGACGTCGACGAGATCGAAGCCACCGGCCTGTGGCTGGCGGCCCGCCATGTCACGCCCTTGACGGGCAAGACGCGCCTGCGCCTGCAAGCCATGGGAGAGCCCGTCACCATCGGCGGCGTGACGGTGGCCGAGGGCGACCTGGTGGTGGGCGACGACACCGGCCTGGTGGTCGTGCCGCGGGCGCAGCTGGAAGCGGTGCTGGCCGCGGCGCAGCAGGCACAGGACACCGACGCGCGGGTGGAACAAGGCATTCGCGACGGCCTGTCGTTCGCCGAAGCCGCCGCTGCCGCGAACTACATCCCCGCCCGTGCTGGAGCGCCTGCGTGACTGCCGCCTACGACATCGTCCAGGTGGCATCGCTGGGCCCGGCATTCGACCAGCAACTGGCGTCGCGCTACCAGGTCCTGCCCGCCTGGCGCGAACCCCAGGGGCTGGCTGCCTTCGGCGACGAACTGCGCGGCTTGCGCCTGGCCGTCACCTCGGTGCGCCATGGCTTCACGCAGGCCATGTTCGACGCGCTGCCGGCCTTGCAGGCCGTGTGCAGCTGGGGCGTCGGCCACGACACGCTGGATTTGCAGGCAGCCGCGCGGCGCGGCATCGGCGTCAGCGTCACCCCTGATGTCCTGGACGACTGCGTGGCAGACCTGGCCTGGGCGCTGCTCTTGTCCGCCGCGCGCCGCACGGCGGTGGGCGACCGCTACGTGAAGGGGGGGCACTGGCGCGCCCTGGGGCAGTTTCCGGTGACCACGCGGGTATCCGGCAAGCGGCTTGGCATTCTGGGGCTGGGCCGCATTGGCGACGCCATCGCGCGGCGGGGGGCGGGGTTCGACATGGACGTGCGCTATCACAACCGCACGCCGCGGCCCCAGGCGCCCTACCGCTACGAGGCCCGTCTGGTGGACCTGGCCGCGTGGGCGGATTTCCTGGTGGTGGCCTGCGTGGGCGGCCCCGCCACGCGCCATCTGGTCGACGCCGCCGTCATCCGCGCGCTCGGCCCGCAGGGCATCCTGGTCAACATCGCGCGCGGCAGCGTGGTGGACCAGGCCGCCGCGCTGGCGGCATTGCGCGCGGGCGAACTGGGCGGCGCCGGCCTGGACGTGCTGGAACGCGAACCCACGCCCGCCACGGAATTCGCCGATCTGGATCAGGTCTCCCTGATGCCCCACGTGGGCAGTGCCACGCTCGAAACACGCGCCGCCATGGCGCAACTGGTGCTGGATAACGTGGCGGCCTTCATGGAAAGCGGCAAGCTGCTGACGCCGGTGGCCGCGCGGGACGGGCAGTCATGACCGCGCCCGGCGTGCAGGCGCGTGCGACGCTGCTGGCCGATCTGGTCGCCTGCCTGGGCGCGGCCCAGGTATTGACCGGCGCGGATGCCGAGCCCCACCTGACCGACTGGCGCCGGGCCGTCACCGGCCGCGCCCTGGCCGTGCTGCGGCCAGGCTCGTGCGACGAGGTGGCGCAAGTGATGCGCCTGTGCGCCGCCGCGGGCGTGCCCGTGGTGCCGCAGGGCGGCAATACCGGCCAGGTGGCCGCCGCCACGCCGAGCGCGGACGGCACCGCCGTGGTGCTGTCGCTCGTGCGCATGAATCGCATCCGCGCGGTGGACGTGGATGGCGACACCCTCACGGTCGAAGCCGGCTGCGTCTTGCAGGCGGTGCAGGACGCCGCCCGGCAGGCGGGCCGCCTGTTCCCGCTGTCGCTGGGGGCGGAAGGCAGCTGCACCATCGGCGGCAACCTGGCCACCAACGCCGGCGGCACGCAGGTGCTGCGCTACGGCAATGCGCGCGACCTGGCGCTGGGCCTGGAAGTCGTCACGCCGCAAGGCGAGATCTGGCACGGGCTGCGCGGCCTGCGCAAGGACAACACCGGCTACGACCTGCGCGACCTGTACATCGGCAGCGAGGGCACGCTGGGCATCATCACCGCCGCGGTGCTCAAGCTGTTTCCGTTGCCGCGGGCACAGCGCACCGCCTTGATGATCGTGCCGGACCTGCACGCGGCGCTGCGCCTGCTGCAACGTGCCCGCGCGGGCTTTGGCGCCGCGCTGACCGCGTTCGAAGTCATGGCGGCACCCTGCCTGCACGATGTGGTGCGGGCGTTTCCCTCGCAGCGCCTGCCTTTTCCGGCGCTGCCAGATACGGCCTGGTGCGCGCTGCTGGAAATCTCCGACAGCCAAGACGAACAGCATGCGCAAGCGCAGCTGGAATCGGTGCTGACAGCAGCGTGGGATGCGGGTGAGGCGCTCGATGCCGCCGTGGCGGTATCCCAGGCGCAGAGCGACGCCTTCTGGCATCTGCGCGAAAGCATCACGCTGGCGTTGGCGCAGGCCGACGCATGCGTCAAACACGATATCTCGCTGCCCGTCTCGCGCATTCCCGATTTCGTGAGGGCCACCGACCAGGCATTGGCCGAAGCGTTTCCCGGCGTTGCGATGCGCGTGTTCGGCCATCTGGGCGACGGCAACCTGCACTACAACCTGTTGCCCCCGCCGGGCGGGCGGGAAGCGGACATCCAGCGCCTGGTGCACGACCGCGTGCACCAGGCGGGCGGCTCGATCAGCGCCGAACAGGGCATCGGCCAGCGCCGCGTGGACGACCTGCAACGCTACAAGGGCGCAGTGGAACTGGCGCTGATGCAACGCATCAAGCAGGCGCTGGATCCGCAGGGCCTGATGAATCCGGGCAAGGTCCTGGCGGCCGATCCCCCCACAAAATAGACACAAGCAAAAAAACCCACAGGAGACAAGCATGTTTTTTTCGAACAAGACCGTTGCGCGCGCCGCGCTTGCCGTCGCGGGGCTGTGCGCCGCGTTGCCCGCGTGGGCCTGGCCGGATCATCCGATCGAACTGATCGTAGGCTTTGCGCCCGGTGGCGGCACCGACCTCACCGCCCGCTCGCTGGCGGTGTTCCTGGAAAAGGAGCTGGGCGCCACGGTGGTGGTGCAGAGCAAGCCGGGCGCCTCCAGCGCCATCGCGCTGTCGTACGTGGCCCGCGCCAAGCCCGACGGCTATACGCTGGCGATGACCAACATGCCCGGGCTGGTGTCCCTGCCCATCGAGCGCAAGGCGGGCTTTGCCACGGGCGATTTCACCTACCTGGCGAACCTGGTGCGCGACCCCAGCGCCTTCAGCGTGGCGGCCGACAGCCCCTACCAGACGCTGGACGCGCTCATCGCCGCGGCAAAAGCCAAGCCCGGCGCCATCAGCTACGGCTCTACCGGCGTGGGCACCGACGATCACCTGGCCCTGGTGCTGTTCCAGAACC
Source organism: Achromobacter sp. 1014246743 (assembly GCF_059760725.1). NCBI lineage: Bacteria > Pseudomonadati > Pseudomonadota > Betaproteobacteria > Burkholderiales > Alcaligenaceae > Achromobacter > Achromobacter sp. 1014246743. The sequence goes on along the minus strand of NZ_JCBANA010000007.1, from coordinate 63,865 downwards.
TCACGGGTACCCAGCTGAACCACGTGCCCTACAACGGCGCGGGGCCGCTGCGCAGCTCGGTGCTGGGCGGGCATACGGTGATCGGCGGGTTGAACCTGGGCGAAGTCATGCCGTATCACGGCAAGAACATGCGCGTGCTGGCGCAGGCCAGCGCCGAACGATCGCCGTTGGGGCCGGACGTGCCGACCTTCAAGGAATTGGGGGTGAACCTGGTGTTTGCGTCCGAACGCGGCATCGTGGCGCCCAAGGGCCTGCCGGCGGACGTGGCCGACAAGCTGCGCAAGGCCTTGGGCAACGTCGCCGCCAACCCGGAATTCCAGGCCCAGATGAAGCAGCAGTTCACCGAGATGGACTACCTGGACGGCCCGCAATGGCAAGAGCGCCTGAAAGGCGACGACACCCGCCTGCGGGCCATCTGGGCCAAGACGCCCTGGGTGGAATAAGCGGGCTTATTCCAGCGGCAGCGTCAGCACGCCCTGCGGCGCGGGGCGCATCATCACGCGGCGGTACCAGGCCGACAGGGCGGGCGTGTCCGGGCGTTCGATGGGCAGGGCCAGCCAGCGATGCGCCGAACAGACCAGGGCGATGTCGCCGATGGTCAGCTGGCGGCCGGCGATGAATTCGCGGCCTTGCAGCGCCTGGTCCAGGATCTGGGCGCGGGCGTTGCTGCGCGTGACCGACAGGTCGATGGCGGCGCGGTCGCGCTTGTCTTCGGGCGTGCGGATCAGGCCCAGGAAGGCCGGGCCCATGGCGCCTTGCCATTCGGTCGTCTGCCAATCCATCCAGCGGTCGGAATCGGCCCGCATGCAGGCGTCTTCAGGCCACAGCGTGCCGGCGCCGTAACGCGAGGCCAGGTAGCGCACGATGGCATTCGATTCCCACAGCACGAAGCCGCCGTCGTCGATGGCGGGCACGGTGCGGTTGGGATTGATCTTGGCGTAGTCCGGCGTGTCGACCACGCCGAACGGGCCGCCCGCCTGGATGAATGTGTGCGGCAGCGCCAGTTCGCGCACCGCCAGCATGACTTTCTGCACGTTGACGGAAGTCAGGCGTCCCCAGATCTTCAACATAACGAATCCTTGTAAGGGTCAGGCGGGCGGCAATTGCCGCCGCGCAAAGCCGCTGTCGCGCGAAAAGCGCGTCCAGTTGAATGCGGGCCCCGGGTCGGTCTTGCGGCCCGGGGCGATGTGCTCGTGGCCCCAGGCGGCCGCCAGGGGATAGCGCGTGCGCAGCACCGGTGTCAGCTTGCGCAGCGCCACGTATTGCTCGTCAGTGTAGGGCAGGGTGTCCGTGCCCTCCAGCTCGATGCCGATCGAAAAATCGTTGCAACGCTCGCGCCCTGCGAACGTGGACACGCCGGCATGCCAGGCGCGTGCGTCGGTGGACACGAACTGCACGATGCGGCCGTCCCGCCGGATGAAAAAGTGCGCCGACACCCGCAGGCCGCGCAACCGTTCCAGCCAGGGGTGCGAGGCGTAGTCCAGCGTATTCAGGAACAGCCCGGCAACCTCGGGGCCGCCGAACTGCCCCGGGGGCAGGCTGATGTTGTGCAGCACCAGCAGCGACACCTGCGCGCCCGGCGGGCGCGCATCGCGGTTGGGAGAGGGCAGGCGGGAAACACCAGGGGCCGGCGCCAGCCAGCCATGTCGATCCAGAAGCAGGGCCATGGGAAGGAAGCATGCATGTTGTATCCAACATGCATTATGCCTGCGCGGCGCGAACGGCAGAATCGATGGATGTTTGTGCTGAATTATCGATATTTCTGACGTGCATGTAGGACGTTGAGGACTTCTACCGCAGACGCAGTTACACGGTAGACCACGACGTAATTCGGGCGCACCACGATCTCACGAGTGTTCGTCACGCGTCCGCCCTTGAAAACATAGGGATGTCTGGCGACAGGCTGCACAGAAGCCTGGATGGTTGCATGCAGCCGGCGAGCGGCTGGAGGATTCTTTTCGGCGATATACATGATGATCTTGGCAAGATCATCGCGCGCGCGAGCGCGCCACACGATCGGCAGCATGAATCAGGGGGAGAGGCAAGCAGAGTGCGGCGGCGCGATTGCCCGCTACACCTTGGACGCTGGAGCGGTGGAAATGCTGGCGCGGCGTTCGGCCCGGGCGATGATGTCGTCCATTTCGGCCATGACTTGATCGTGAGGGATGCTGGGCCGTGTATCAGCCAAGCTAGCTTCTACCTGCGCGCGAAACCATCGGTCGTAGTCGACCGCACTTTCCTCGGTGCTGCAAGTCGAGGGTGTGGGGATTAGCACGCTTGTGCCCATGTATTGCTCCGCGTAGATGACCAGTTTAAGCCATTTAAACCGGACACACAGACCCCAACCAGCCCCTTCCGTCCTATTTCGCTGCCGGCCCCAACCGGGCGTGTTCCTGGCTGCACCAGGTCTGCCCACCCTGCAACAGCGCTTCCTAGCGCGGCAGGTGGATGCCGCAGTGGGCGCAGCGGACCATGGCTTCGGGGGCGCTGGGGGCGGGTTGGCCGGCCGTGGGGCGGGGTTTGGCGCCTGGGGGTGGGGTCTGGCGGGCGGCGGCCATGCGGCCGGCGATGCGGGCCACGAACAGCACCAGGATGATGATGACGATCCAGAACAGCAACTTGCCCACGTCAGCCTCGATGCAGAATGACTTCCAGCACAAACCGGCTGCCGGTATAGGCCAGGATAAGGAACCCGAAACCCGTCAGGGTCCAGCGCAGGGCCACGCGGCCGCGCCAGCCCCAGATGTGGCGTCCGGCCAGCAGCACCCCGAAGGTCAGCCAGGACAGCAGGGTGAACACCGTTTTATGGTCGAACGGCAGGATCATGCCGGTCAGCTTCATGGACGCCACCGACCCCGACCCCACGGCCAGCGTCAGCACCACGAAACCGATCCAGATGATGCGGAACAGCAGTTGTTCCTGCACCAGCAGCGGCGGCTGGGAATCGAGCACCCGGCCGATGATGCTGCGTTCGGCGGGGGCGTCCAGGGGGCGGTGCAGATGGCGGTCGAGCAGCGCCATCATCATGGCGTGCAGGGCGGCGATGGTGATCAGGCCGTAGGCCGCCAGGGCGATCAGCAGGTGGACGCGCAGCCAGGGGTTGTCGGCATGGGGCACGAACTGCCCCTGGGGAAACAGGGCCGCCAGGCCGCTGGCCAGGGTGGCTGCGGGCAACAGCAGCAATTGCAGGCCGTCGATGCGCACCAGCAGGCTTTCCAGCCAGAACACCACCAGGCCCAGCCATACGGCGGCGGACAGCGCCAGTGCCCACCCTATGAACAGGTGGGGGGCCCCCAGCATGGATTGTTGCAGCCCGATTCCATGCAAAACCAGGGCCCCCAGCAGGCACGCCCGGGCGATTTTGCCCGTGTGCTCGACTTCCCCGGCGCCGGCCAGGCGGACCCAAAGAGAGCCTCCCAGCACTGCGTACGCCAAGGCAGCCGCTGTGTGAAATACAATGCCTAGTGACATAGAAACCGTTGTCTGGATGGGGCCTTGGGGTGCATACCACCGGAAAGCGCAGAATCCGCGCCTGCGGCCACCGTTCAATCAGCTAGTTTAAGCGGAAACGCCTCTCATGCTCGATAACCTAACTCAACGCCTTTCGCGCGTCGTCAAGACGCTGCGCGGCGAAGCCCGCCTGACCGAGGCCAACACGCAAGAGATGCTGCGCGAAGTGCGCATGGCATTGCTTGAGGCCGACGTGGCGCTGCCCGTGGTGCGCGAATTCGTCGCCCGGGTCAAGGAAAAGGCGCTGGGCGAAGAAGTCGCCGGCAGCCTCAGCCCCGGCCAGGCCCTGGTGGGCGTGGTCCACAAGGAACTGACCGCCCTCATGGGGGGCGACCTGGGCGCCGATTCCGGCGAGCTGTCGCTGGCCGTGCAGCCGCCCGCCGTCATCCTGATGGCCGGCCTGCAGGGCGCCGGTAAAACCACCACCACCGGCAAGCTGGCCCGCTGGCTGTCCGAAGGCCAGCACACCCAGCATGGCCGCAAGACCGGCAAGAAAAAGGTCCTGGTGGTGTCCGCCGACGTCTATCGTCCGGCCGCTATCGACCAGTTGAAAAGCGTCGCGGCCCAGGTCGGCGTCGATTTCCTGCCGTCCGACCCCAGCCAGAAGCCCGAAGACATCGCCCGCAACGCGGTCGACCATGCCCGCCGCCACCACTACGACGTCCTGATCCTGGACACGGCCGGCCGCCTGGGCATCGACGAAGCCATGATGCGCGAAATCCGCGCCCTGCATGACCTGGTCAAGCCGATCGAAACGCTGTTCGTGGTCGACGCCATGCAAGGCCAGGACGCGGTCAACACCGCCCGCGCCTTTGCCGAGGCCCTGCCGCTGACCGGCGTGGTGCTCACCAAGCTGGACGGCGACGCCCGCGGCGGCGCGGCCCTGTCGGTGCGCCACGTCACCGGCAAGCCGCTCAAGTTCGTCGGCGTCTCGGAAAAGCTGGACGGGCTTGAACCCTTCTACCCCGAGCGCATGGCACAGCGCGTGCTGGGCATGGGCGACATCGTCTCCCTGGTCGAGCAGGCGCAGAAGAACATCGACATCGCCGAAGCCCAGAAGCTCGCGGCCAAGATCAAGTCGGGCAACAAGTTCGACCTGAACGACTTCCGCGACCAGCTCGGCCAGGTGAAAAAGCTGGGCGACATGGGCTCGCTGCTGGAAAAGCTGCCGGCCCAGTTCCAGCAGGCCGCCGGTCAGTTGCAGGGCGGCCAGGCCGAAAAGCAGTTGCGCCGCACCGAAGGCATCCTCAATTCCATGACCGCCGCCGAACGGGCCAAGCCCGAACTCATCAAGGCTTCGCGCAAGCGCCGCATCGCCGCGGGGTCGGGCGTGCCCGTGCAAGAGGTCAACCGGCTTCTGGCTCAGTTCGAGCAGATGCAGGGCATGATGAAGCAGATGAAAAAGGGCGGCATGGCCAAGATGATGCGCGCCATGGGCGGCATGAAGGGCATGGGCCGCTTCATGAAGGGCTGATGGCTCAAAAAAATGGCCAGACGTTGCGTCTGGCCAAATGATCGCGGCAGTCAGGGGGTTCTGCGCCGCGATGTACAAGCCGACCACTGCAAAGGCGCAGCCGGCTTGTTCGCTGTTCTGATTTACGACAGGGGCGGAATGCGCAGCACCTGGCCCGGGTAGATCTTGTCGGGGCTGGTCAGCATCGGCTTGTTGGCCTCGAAGATCAGGGTGTTCTTTGCGCCCTGGCCCTTGCCGTACTGCGCTTCGGCGATCTTCCACAGGTTGTCGCCCTTTTGCACCGTGTACATCTTGGCTTCGGGGGTGGCTTGCTTCACCTTCAGCTGGTTGTCCACCGCGGCCACGCCGACGGTATTGCCCAGCGCCAGCGAGATCTTCTCGGCGGCTTCGGTGCTGGCGGCTTCGCCCGCCACCGTGACCTTGTCGCCGTCCACGGTGATCTGCAGGCCGTCGGCGTTCAGGCCGTGCTTATCCAGTTCTTTCTTCAGTTCGTCCGCCGTTGCCGCCTTGGCTTCGCTGGCGCCGAAGAGCTTTTCCCCAACATCCTTGATGAAATTGAGCAGACCCATAGTGTTTCCTTTATCTATGTTGCGGTGAGAAAGAGAGAACGTGCTGTCAGGACGCGCGGCCGGCAAGCATCTTGCGCACGGCGCCGGCAATAAGCGTCAGGACCGCCCCGCCCACGCCGCCGCCGAACACGCTGCTGGCAATGGCGGAAAGATCCATGCCGCTGTTGCCCGCCGCCATGGCGCCGGCGCCGGCGGTGATCATCGGGGCCAGCCAGGACCCGCCTGCCAGGCCGCCGATCGCGCCTGCGATCGTGTTGCCCAGGGGCCCCAGCGTGAATTGCTGGAGCATCTTGCCCAGGCCATTGCCCCCGGCTGCGCCGGCGACAAGCTGGATGATGAGGTTAATGATGACCGCGGTGTTCATGATGCCTCCTGTGCCCATGGGGCAATGTGCAACGCTAGAACAACAACACGACAACCGTACGACGACAACGCCAGCAACGACGATTATGACCCCCTCTGTCGGCCCGAGACGAGGGGTTAACGTGTAACAGGTTGCTAGCCCCGCGTCAGGTTACGCAAGAATGCGTGCCAGTTGGCCGCAACCGTGCAAAGGGACGATCCGGGCCCTGACAAGGGGCATGGGGGCCGGAGAGAAGGGGGCCGGCTAGAACTTCAGGTTGAACGTCGCCCTGACGCCATGGTCGCTCAGGCCGGATCCTGCCTGACCGTTGTAGGCCAGGCCCACAACCGTGTTCGAGGTCGCCGCATAGTCGAGTCCGGCTTCGAGCACCGCGGTATTTCGAGCCAGGGGAAGGCCGCTGACGGAGTAGGCGTCGCCGCCATCGGCAAAGCGCATCGTCGCCGCCGGCGCCCCGGGTCCGAAGGCATGGCGCCATCCGGCCATGCCTCGGATCGTCAGGGGCGCGCCCCGGGTATCGAACGTGGATGCCGCCCGCAGCCCGAGCGTGGTGAACGCGGCGTGGGTGTCGGCACGCCGGCCGGTGAGGGCGGCCGCGCCCCCCTGTTCGGTGAAGCCCCGGGTGTGCAGCTTCACCCAGGCCATATTGACGAAGGGCTCGATGGTGGCGGGGCCGACGCGGGACCGGTAGCCCAGTTCCCCGTATAGCTGCGAGGTGCCGGCACGGTAGTCGTTCGTGAGCCGGTCGGCGAAGCTCGGGCTATTGATATCGCGACGGGCCGACAGGTCATGCCAGGTGTGGCTGGCGCCGCTACGCAGGACGACGTGGTCCCAATTTGCGCCGGCATACACGCCAAGGTGGTAGTTGTCGCTGGACCCCGATGTGCTGCGGTCTTTCACATTGAAGCGGGTGCGGCTGTAGCCCGCCAATACGCCCAGCCGCCAGTGCCGCGATACCGGTGCATCGGCGCCGGCCAGAAAACCGCCATTGGAACGGGACAGCCGCGCGGCATTGTCGTTGCCTTGCGTTTGCGCCCAGGCGCCGAAAGCCTGTCCCCACAGCGCCGCGCGCTCGGCATTGGCCTTCGCCGGTCGCGGCTGGCCTTCGGTCGCCCCGATACTGGCGGCACCCGCCTGCCCTGCATCATCGAAGGCACTGCGAAGCCGGTCATTGATCGCCTCGCGCAGATAGCGGCTGTCCTCGATCAAGGCCGTCCTGATCGAGGCGTAGGCCTCGCCCGAGAATTGGTCGAATGCCGCTTGCGCCTGGGGAGCGGACAGGCTGAGCACCGCTCCATAGAGCGGGTTGCCTTGCCCGAGGCTGTCGACGGCTGCGCCGGCCGCCCTCTGATTGCGCGTGACGCCAATGCTCTGGAAGCCGACCTGGTTGCGGGTCATGGTCAGATAGACGTGGCTGGCGTCATAGCCCAGGGTGGGCGACAGGAAGGCCAGGTTCGAGGTGACACCGCTGAAAGCGCCGGTGAGGCCACCGTCGGCCGTCAGGATCGTGTAGCGCCGGGACGGCAGATAAGTGCCCTGCCCGCCCAGGACCTGGACGGCGCTGCCCTCCAGGATGGCGCTGCCGGATGTGACGATCCTGTCTGATGCGCCCGATGGATCCACCTCGACCTCGTAGAGAGCGCCGGGACCTAAGACCAGGTTGCCCGAGACATTCAGCACGCCGATCGAGTTGCCCGGTGCCACCGTGCCGTTGATCCGCGTGTTGCCCACCGTACCCGTGCCCTGAAGGCGGGCCGCGGCATCAACGGTCAGGGCGCCGCCGAGCTTGCCGTTCACCGCCAGCGTGCCCGCCGTGACGTCGGTGACGCCGGCGAACCCCGAGGAATCGCCGGTCAGTTCCAGCTTGCCGAATCCGCTTTTCTGCATACGACCTGCACCGGCCAGCAAGCCGTCATAGGAGGCGTTGCCGGTTTGCTCCAAGGCCAGGGTTGCGCCGGCATCGATCGTGGCATTGCCGCCCAGGCGCTCGGCTGTCGTCACCATTTTCCCATCGGCAATCCTCAGGTTCGGTGCCCGCGCGCCGGTCAGCGTCAGGGTGCCGCTGCCGCGTTTGATGAGGGTGCCCGAGCCCAGGAAAGCACCGGCATAGGCCGTGTCGGCCACTTGGTCGACCGTCAGCGCCGCGCGGCCCAGCGCCACCTGCCCGCCGTTGCCCGCCAACGACGAGACGGTCAGGTCGTAATCGTTGAGATCCAGCATGCCTCCATTGATGGTGTAGGCGGTCCCGGCGGCGAACGCGCCGACGTTGCCGGCGCGCAGGATGCCGCTGTCGATGGTTGTGCCGCCGGTGTAGCGGTTGGTGCCGGCCAGGATGGTGGTGCCAGCCCCCATCTGGCGCACGGCGCCATTGCCGGAAATGTTGCCGCTGAATGTGAACGTATCGCCGCGATTGAAGGCCAGCGTGCCTTGCGTGACGACGTCTCCCGCGATGGCGCCGCTGCTGCCGCCGTCACCCACCTGCAACGTGCCGCTGGCGATGTGGGTGCCACCGGAATAGGTGTTGTTGCCCGTCAGGACCAGCGTGCCTGCGCCCGCCTTGGTCAGGGACCGCCCGTTCCAGCCGGTGGCGGCATTGGCGGACTGGTCGGTCAGCGCCGTGCCGATGGTGAAATGGTTGCCGGCGTCGGCCAGGGTGAAGGTGCCGTGCGCAAGATTGCTGCGGGCGACCCAATTCAGTCCGTAGGTGGCCAGATATTGCATGTCATTGGCCGATTTGCGGGCCGAAAGCGACAGGTAGTCCACCGCGCCCGTGTAGCCGCCGATGTTCACCGTGGTGAAATTGCCCTGGATCTCGATCCGTGTGTCGATCAGTACTTTGTCGTGCTCCAGGGGGCCGCTGATGCTGCTGAGGTTCAGTGTGGCGCCGTTGTCGATGATCAGGCGGTCCGCCGTGAGGGACGGGCCGTTTGCATTCGCGCCAATCGACAGCCCGGCACCGACGCCGGAATTGGCAATCAGATTGACGTTGTTGGCGACGTTGACGGTCGTGGGGCCTTGGATCGACAACACCCCGTTTTCGCGCACGAAGACATCGCCACCCAGGTTATTGACGCCGGTCGACACGCCATCGCCAAATTGCAGCGTGCCGCCGTAGATGGAGGTATGACCGCGCTCGCCCCGCAGGCTGCCGGCATAGTTGTTGGACCCCGTCAGTATCAGCGTGCCGTTGCCGCGTTTGGTCAACGACAGCGTCGCCGAGGAAGAGTCCGACAGGACGCCGCCGAAGGTCGAGTCCTGGCCGCTGTCCACCGTCAACGTACGGGTGCCATTTCCCAGGTTGGTGACTCTTCCATTGCCGGAAAGCGCCCCGACGCTCACGTTGTAGCCGCCGATATCGAATACGCCGCCGCTTGCCACTTTCAGTGCGCTGTGCGACCCGAACGCATCCTCGGATCCCGCGGCCAGCACACCGCTCAGGACGGTCGTCGCACCGGTATAGGTGTTCTTGCCCGCCAGCGTCAGCGTGCCGGCGCCGGTCTTGGTCAACGCCCCGCCGGTCCTGCCGCTGTCGCCTTTGTCGGCAATGATGCCCGTGACCACAGACGACGTGTCATTGCCGCCCACCGTCAGCTCGTTGCCGCCGAGGTAGAACTTCCCGTCGCCGGCGATGCTTCCGGCCGACAGCTTTCCAGTCCCGTCCGGGCCGGCGCTGTAGCCGAAGTCGACGACGCCGCTGGCGCCATTGATGAAGGCCGCGTTGCCGCCGTTGGCGTTGCCGTAGAAGACCACGCGGGAGTCGTTGTAGAGCGTGGCATTGCCGGCCGAGCTATGGGTAATGAACTGCAGATGGCCTTTGTTGTGGAGGGTTGCCTGGCCCGCCGAGCTGCTCTCATAGAAGCCCATCAGATTGCCGTTGACGATCTGCGCGTTGCCCGGGTTGGCGGTGCCATAGAAGTAGGCCGAGCCCACACCATCGGCGACGGCGATGTTGCCGAGATTGCTGCTGTCGACGTTGACGATCTCCAGTCGGGCGCGGGTATGAATCGGGCCCGCCATGGAGGCGGCCACGTCCGTTGTGCCCAGCACCAGCGTGCCGGCGGAAATCGTCGTATCACCGGTATGACCGCCGCTTCCCGTTACCGTCCAGATGCTGGTGCCCGATTTGTCGAAACGATCAAAGCCACGGTAGGCCTGGCTTGGACCCATCTGCGACAGGTCGAAGGTGCCATTGAGCGAGCCTCCCAGCGCCAACGTGTTGTTGGCGCCGCCGCTGGCCACCTGCACCCCTCCCAGCAAGGTAGACCCCTGCCACAGTTCCAGCCGGTTGTTGCTGCCGGAAAGCACGATGGCGCGGGCGCGGGTCAACCCGTCGCCCTTCAAGCCGCCCGCGATCGTGCCTGCGTTGACGATCGAGGTATTGCCGGACGCGGCGCCGTAGACTCCCACGCCGCCATCGCCATGCGTACCCTGGCCGAGAATCGGCGTGCCGCCGGCCCCCGCCTGGATCGTGCCGGCATTGAACAGGCTTGCTGGCTGGCCACTGTTGAACAGGATTCCCGCGCCGCCGGTACCCGCCACGCCGCTGGCAGGGGCGCCGTAGAGCATGCTGCCGTACCCGCCCGTAATCGTGGCGCCCGCCAGGTTCTGGATCGAGCCGCCCCAGGCTTGCACGCCCGCCCCGCCAGTCCTGCCTTGGCCGATGGTCATGCCACTCGTGCCGCCGGTGATCGTGGCGCGATTGACGATCGTTCCCTGGTTGCTGAGAACGCCCGCGCCCGCCGCACCGGCAGACGTGTACCCGCCACCGCCGTCGCCGCCGCGGATGCTGCCGTCGTCCACGAGCAGCGTGCCGCCGGCGTACAGAAACACGCCTGCACCGCCATCACCGCCGCCGCCGCTCAAGCTGGGGTTCCGGCCGCCATTGCCACCGATGACGGCACTGCCGCCATTGATCGTCACGCGGCCCCCCTGGGTCAGCACCAGTGCCGCGCCGCCGCCACCGCCGGCGCCATAGAATGTGAGGTCGCCAGGGCCGCCGTTGCCGCCGTTGCCTCCCCTGACCCGGCGGCCGAGTGTGGACAAGTCCACGTCGGCACGGGTCAGGACCAATCCGCCTCCCCCGCCGCCACCGCCCGGGGCCAGCATGGCACCACCGCCGTTGCTGCCGGGGGTTCCGATCTGGTCCACCGCCAGGCCGCCGGTGTCCATGTCGCTGACACTGCCCGTGCCGCCGCCGCCACCGATGCCGGAAGCATCTCCGGCCCCCCCGGCGGCGCCGCCTCCCCCGCCCGCCAGGCCTGCGCCGCCGAGGCCTCCCGTCACACCCGCGCCATTGCCCGCGTTGAGCGCGGCGTCGGGGGTTTGCGCCGCATCGCCGCCTTTCCCGGCGAATCCGCCTCCTCCACCGCCACCGGCAATGCCGCCCAGGCCGCTGATGCTGCCGCCGGCACCGGCGCCATGGCCGCCGCCATGGGTGATCTGCTGTGCTTGCGCGCCTGGCAGTCCCCCCCAGCAGACGGCGGCCATGAGGGCCAACAGAGACAGCGGTCGCGGGCCGCCCGCGCGCACGCCGGGGTGGGGGGCGGCTGCAGGGCGGGTGGAGGGGGCGCCGGGCGGGTCGGTTGCCAAGGCTGTCGTCCAGGCGGACGCAGCGTCTTTCCAGGAGGCGCGATAGGGCAGGGGCATTCGGATGTCCGCAAACTGAAAACGGACAATGTTCCGAGATTCGTCTTGCTTTTACTGCACGCACCGTCCCCGAAAACCATACCTTGCGTCCCAAGCGGCAGGCCAGATGTCCCATGGGGCGGCCGCGGGCCCGATGGGGCTGGCAGTCCGATGAGCTTGGGGGCGGCTAGCGTGAGGCGACAGTGGGCGCGCGCTGGATGCCCGCCAGCCAGCTCTGGATCAGCGCGGCATCGGTGGGCGGCGGGTGGGTGGCGGATGCGTCGTGCCTGGCTTGACGGGCGTTGGCGCGAACTTCGCGGGGGCTCGCCCCGAATCGAAGCCGGAAGGCGCGGCTGAATGCGCTTTCGCTGGAGAATCCATAGCGGTAGGCGAGTTCGGCGATGCCGATGCGCTGCCCTGTCGCCAGCAGCAATTCGTCAAAGCACTTGTCCAGCCGGCGTCCCTGGACGTAGGCGGAGACACCGCCGTCTTCCAGGAACAGGCGGTACAGGCCCGATCGCGAGATGCCCATTTCTGCCGCGATTCGCTCCGGCGACAGTTGATCCGAATCGAGGTGGCGTTCAATGTGGCGGCGGATCAATCGATGCATGCCGTCGCGTACCGCCTGGCGCGCTTCGCCATGGTCGTCGCGCAGCTTCGACAGGCTGCCGCCCAACAGGACCAACGCGGCATTGACGGACGCCGCCATTTCTGCGCGAGTCAGCAGCGGCGCGCTTTGCATCAGCTGCGACAGGTGCGACGCCAACAAATGCGTCGCGCCCTGGCTGCGGTCCAGCGTCGCGCCGTGCAGGCCATGGCTACGCAGCGCAGTCGGCAGGCGGTCGCGCGGGATAGTCAGGGTGATGGTGGAAAACGTCGTGGTGCGGCTGTCCATCGTCTGCCCCAGGTCAAGCAGGCCGATCGAGCCCGTCTCTGCATGGACCTGCCGTTTTCCGTAATCGCCCCGGGTTCCCCCCGCCACGAACAGCTGGACCAGCAAGTGATCGACGTGGCTGCGCCGAACATCCAGCGGGGTGCGCCGATGGCGCATGGTGGCCGAGCAGGTGCTGTGGCTGATCAGGCTGTCGCCCAGGTGCGTGCCGCTCATCTCGCCGCGGAAGTCCCGTGGATCGGATTCGATCTGCAGGTCGACGTAGGGGCGCACCAGCGTGCGCCAGATATCCGCCGCATCCGGCATGAGGCGGCTGTCGAATTGCGCGCGGAACTGTGGGGGCGCGTCGGCCTGGCCCTGGGAGGGCTGGCGGGACGAAGGGCTGCGGCTCACGATGCGGGAGGACGCGGGGCGCGGCGCGTTCAGCCCCCGCCCACCGCCACCACGATCTCGATCTGGTCGCCGTCGGCCAGCGCGGTCTGGCCGTGCTGGCTCTTGGGGACGATCTCGCCGTTGCGTTCCACCGCCACGCGCTTGCCGGCGTAGCCCAGGGTTTCGAGCAGTTCGTTCACCGTGGTGTCCAGCGGGAACTCGCGGGCGTCGCCGTTCAGGGTGATGTGCATGCGGGTCTCCTTAGCGTTTTGCGTAGGCGTCGGTGGTCGCGATCAAGCGCGCCAGCGTGCCGGGTTCGTCAAAGGCATGGCCCGCGTCGGGCACGATGTGGAAGTCGGCTTGCGGCCACGCGCGGTGCAGGTCCCAGGCGGTGCGCATGGGCGTGCAGGTGTCGTAGCGGCCCTGCACGATGGTGCCGGGAATGCCGTGCAGCTTGTGCGCATCGCGGATCAGCTGGCCTTCTTCCATGAAGCCGGCGTTGACGAAATAGTGGTTCTCGATGCGGGCGAAGGCCAGGGCGGCGCGGTCGGCGGCGTGGCTTTGCTGGTGCCGCGGGCTGGGCAGCAGCGTGATGGTGCTGTCTTCCCACTTGCTCCAGGCCTTGGCCGCGCGCAACTGCTCGGCGGAGTCCGAACCCGTCAGGCGCTTGTGATACGCCGCGACCAGGTCGCCGCGCTCGGCTTCGGGGATGGGCGCCAGGTACTCTTCCCAGCGGTCGGGAAACAGCCACGACGCGCCTTCCTGGTAGAACCAGTCGATCTCGGCGCGGCGCAACGCGAAAATGCCGCGCAGCACCAGTTCACTGACATGGTCCGGATGCGTCTCGGCATACGCCAGCGACAGGGTCGAGCCCCACGATCCGCCGAACACCAGCCACTTGTCGGCGCCCATCACTTCGGCGCGCAGGCGTTCGATATCGGCGACCAGGTGCCAGGTGGTGTTGTTGTCCAGGCTGGCGTGCGGGGTCGACCGGCCGCAACCGCGCTGATCGAACAGCAGCACGTTGTAGCGCTGCGGGTCGAACAGCTGGCGATGCACCGGCGAGCAGCCGCTGCCCGGGCCGCCATGCAGGAACACCGCCGGCTTGCCCTGCGGATTGCCGCAGAGTTCCCAATAGACCTGGTGGCCGTCGCCGGTATCCAGGAAGCCGTGGCGGTAGGGTTCAATCGACGGATAGAGCATCAGGCGACTCGCTTGAAGATCAGGTCCCAGACGCCGTGGCCCAGGCGCAGGCCGCGTGTCTCGAATTTGGTCAGGGGGCGGTAGTCCGGGCGCGGCGCGTAGCCGTCCGCGGTGTTTTGCAGCAGGGGCTCGTTGCCCAGCACGTCCAGCATCTGCACCGCGTATTCTTCCCAGTCGGTGGCGCAATGGATGTAGCCGCCGGGGGCGATGCGGCTGGCCAGCAGCGCGATGAACGGCGGCTGCACCAGGCGGCGCTTGTGGTGGCGCTTCTTGGGCCAGGGGTCGGGGAAATAGATGTGCACGCCGGCCAGGGAATCGGGCGCAATCATGTCGCGCACGACCTCGACGGCATCGTGCTGGATGATGCGCAGGTTCGGGATGCTGGAGTCTTCGATGCGGCGCAGCAGCGAGCCCACACCGGCATTGAACACTTCCACGCCCAGGAAATTGTCGCCAGGGCGGGCCAGCGCGATCTTCTCGGTGGTCTCGCCCATGCCAAAGCCGATTTCCAGCACCGTCGGCGCCGCGCGGCCAAAGGCGGCGGCGGGGTCCAGGCGGCGCGGCGCGTACGGAATGGACCATTGGCCCATCAAGCGCTCCAGCGCGGCCAGCTGGCCCTGGGTGATGTGGCCGCGGCGGTGCACGAAGCTGCGGATGTGGGTGGCGCCGGGGCTGTTCGGCGCGTGCGGCGTGCTGGCCAGCGCGGCCTGCGTTTCCGGGGAAATGGGCGCGGCGGCGGCGTCGCCGGCGGGTGTTGCGGGGGTGTTCACAGGCGTGGTCGCGGAGTTGTTCGCGGGGGTGTCCGCGGGCTTGTTCGTAGTCATGGGGCGAATTGTAGTGGCAGCCCAGGCCGGCCGTCCCTGCCAGGGGGGATTAAAATAGGGACATATTTGTCGCGGATCGCCCCGGCGATGAGGCTATAGTTCCCTGCCTGGCTTTCTACAGGGCGGATGCCGCCCCGCTTGCTTCCCATGAATGTTGCCCGCTTCGACCTCGTCACGCTTTCCTTGTTTGTGTCCGTGGCACGCCAGGGCAGCATTTCGGCCGGGGCGCGCCAATCGCATCTTGCCGTGGGCGCGGCCAGCAAGCGGATTTCCGACCTGGAGGCCGCGCTGGGCACCGCGCTGCTGTACCGCAACGCCGCCGGGGTGGAACTGACCGACGCCGGCCAGGCCTGCCTGGTCCATGCGCTGCGCGTGCTGCAGGAAGTGGAACAGATGGCCGGCGCGCTGTCCGACTTTGCCCAGGGCGTGCGCGGCCAGGTGCGCATCGCCGCCAATACCTCGTCACTGACGCAATTCCTGCCCGAAGACCTTGCCGCCTTCATGGACGGCCATCCGGCCGTGCGCATCGACCTGGAAGAGCAGAACAGCAGCGACATCGTTACTGCCGTGCTGGAAAACCGCGCCGATATCGGCGTGTTCGCCGATCGCACTCCGGCCGACGGCCTGGCCACCTTTCCCTATCGCCTGGATGAACTGGTGCTGATCGTGCCGCAGCGTCACCCGCTGGCCGGTGAACCCCAGGTAGCCTTTGCCGACACGCTGGCCTACGACTATGTCGGCCTGCCGCCCGCCACGTCCCTGGCCACGCGCCTGGCCGACGAAAGCGGGCGCCTGGGCCGGGCGATCCGCCTGCGCATCCAGGTGCGCAGCTTCGATGCCATCTGCCGCATGGTGTCGGCCACCCGCGGCGTGGGCATCCTGCCGCGCATCGCCGCCGAGCCGCATGCGCGCTCGATGCCGATCAAGCTGATTCCCCTGACCGACGAGTGGGCGCGCCGCTGGCTGCTGCTGGGCGTGCGCGATGCCGACACGCTGACCGTGGCGGCCCGCCTGCTGCTGGCGCATCTGCGCAGCGACAGCTGATTCCTGCGGTTGCGGGTTTGCCCGGGGTTTCTCGTTCCGGGAATGCCCCTTTCCCCGATTGTCCATTCCGCCCGGCGCCGCTTTGCGCGCACACTGCCGTCCATTGATATCGAGTGTCGCCAGGGAGGCGAAATGGCAGGGCAGATTCTTGCCGGCATCCGCGTGCTGGAGCTGGGCCAACTGATAGCAGGGCCGTTCGCCGCCAAGACGCTGGCGGACTTTGGCGCGCAGGTCATCAAGATCGAGCCGCCGGGGCAGGGCGACCCGCTGCGCAAATGGCGTTTGCTGCATGAAGGCACGTCCGTATGGTGGGAAGCGCAGTCTCGCAACAAGCAGTCGGTCTGCGTGGACCTGCGCCAGCAAGAAGGCCAGGACATCGTGCGCTTGCTGGCCCGGCAGGCCGACGTGCTGATCGAGAACTTCCGCCCCGGCACCCTGGAAAAATGGGGCTTGTCGTGGGAAGCCCTGCATGAATTGAACCCCCGCCTGATCATGCTGCGCATCTCGGGCTACGGCCAGACCGGCCCCAAGGCGCGCGAACCCGGCTTTGCCGCCATCGGCGAAGCCATGGCCGGCCTGCGCTACCTGAACGGCGAACCCGGCCGCGCCCCGGTGCGCGCCGGCCTGTCGCTGGGCGACACCATCGCCGGCCTGCACGGCGCGTTGGGCGTGATGCTGGCGCTGTACCAGCGCGATGCGCGCGGCGGCGTGGGGCAGGTGATCGACGCCGCCCTGTACGAAAGCCTGTTCAACCTCAGCGAAAGCCTGTTGCCGGAATACTCCGTGTTCGGCGCCGTGCGCGAACCTGCCGGGGCCGCGCTGCCCGGCATCGCGCCGTCCAACGCCTATCCCTGCTCAGATGGCTATGTGCTCATCGCCGGCAATGGCGACGCCATCTACACCCGCCTGATGGCCCGCATCGGCCGCAACGACCTGGGCCAGGACCCGGACCTGGCGCACAACGACGGCCGCGCCCGGCGCGTCGCCGAGATCGACGCGGCCATCGGTGCCTGGACGCACACCCGCCACATCGACGACGTGCTGGCAGCCATGCGCGAAGCCGACGTGCCTGCCGGCCGCATCTATTCCGTGGCCGACATCGCTGCCGATCCACACTACCGTGCCCGCAACGCCATCACCACCGTCGAATCCGCGGCCGGCGTCGCCGTGGAAATGCCGGCCGTCTTTCCCTGCCTGTCGTCCCATCCCGGCGCGGTGCGCGAGCGCGCGCCCACCCTGGGCGAACACACCGACACCGTGCTGGCGCAGGCGGGCCTGACGGATGCACAACGCGCCGCGCTGCGCGCCAAGGGAGTCATCGCATGAACGCCGGCCCCGCCAAGATAGCAATCAACGAAGTCGGCCCCCGCGACGGCCTGCAGATCGAAAAAGCCCTGGTCGCCACCGACGACAAGGTCGCCCTGGTCGACGCCCTGTCCGACTGTGGTTTCGCACGCATCGAAGTCACCAGCTTCACCTCGCCCAAGGCCATTCCCGCCCTGGCCGACGCCGCCGACGTCATGCGCCGCATCCGCCGCCAGCCCGGCGTGATCTACACCGCGCTGGTGCCCAACATCCGCGGGCTGGAACGCGCGCTGGAAGCCGGCACTGACGAGATGAACCTCGTCATGTCGTGCAGCGAAACCCACAACCGCGCCAACCTGCGCATGACGCGCGACCAGTCCTATGCCGAACTGTCACAGGTGCTGGTCGCGGCGGCGCAGACCGGCACACCGTGCAACGTATCCTTGTCCACCGCCTTCGGCTGTCCGTTCGACGGCGACGTTGCGGCCGATCAGGTGCTGGACCTGGCCGCGCGCCTGGTGGATGCGGGCGCCGCCGGCATCACGCTGTGCGACACCACCGGCATGGCCTTTCCGACGCAAGTGGCCGCGCTGTGCGAACAGGCATCCGCGCGCCTGCCCGGCGTAGCGCTGACCGTGCACCTGCACAACACGCGCGGCATGGCCTTGGCCAACGCCATGGCCGCCTGGCAAACCGGCATCACCCGTTTCGATGCGGCGGCCGGCGGCCTGGGCGGATGCCCCTACGCGCCGGGCGCCAGCGGCAACGTCAACACCGAAGAACTGGTGCACATGTTCGCCTGCATGGGCGTGGACACCGGCGTATCGCTGGAACCCCTGATGGCCATCGTGCGCGGCTTGCCTGCCCTGGTGCAGCGGGACCTGTCCAACGCCTTGCTGCAAGCCGGGCCGCGCCTGGCGACGCATGCGGCGCCCGCGTGGCTGGCTGAACGATTTCCCCAGTAATGCGGCAGCAGTCCCGCGGCCGCGCCATAGCGGGCCGCGCTTGTCGCAGCTCAGTACCGCAGTCAGATCCATCCGTTTTGACCACACTATAAAAACCCAAGGAGACACACCCATGGCATTGCCCAGCCTGCCCCCCATCCTGCGCGTCGGCGTCGCCGCCGCCCTGACATTCGCCGCCGGCGCCGCCAGCGCGCAAGCTGACTTTCCCAACCGCCCCGTCACGCTGATCGTGTCCGCCGCGCCCGGCGGCACCACCGACATCGCCGCCCGCCTGATCGCCCAGCCCCTGGGCGTGGCACTGGGCCAGAGCGTCGTCGTCGAGAACAAGCCCGGCGCCTCGGGCGGCATCGCCGCGCAGGCCGTGGCCCGCGCCAAGGCCGACGGCTACACGCTGCTGCTGCAATATTCGGGCTTCCAGGTCATCACGCCCCACGTCACGCCCGCCTCGGGCTGGGACCCCATCAAGGACTTCGCGCCCGTCGCCAACGTGCTGTCGGCGCCGCAAGTCGTGGTGGTCCGCCCGGACCTGCCGATCAAATCGCTCAAGGACCTGGTGGCCTACGCCAAGGCCAACCCGGGCAAGCTCAACTACGCCTCGTCCGGCAATGGCTCGCTGCAACAGGTGGCCACCGAACTGC
This sequence comes from Achromobacter sp. 1014246743, assembly GCF_059760725.1. NCBI lineage: Bacteria > Pseudomonadati > Pseudomonadota > Betaproteobacteria > Burkholderiales > Alcaligenaceae > Achromobacter > Achromobacter sp. 1014246743. Next base: position 45,083 of record NZ_JCBANA010000007.1, on the reverse strand, counting down.
TGAACCAGATGGCCGGCACCCAGATCACCCACATTCCCTACAAGGGCACCGGCCCCGCGCTCAACGACCTCCTGGGCGGCGCTGTCGACATGACCATCACCACGCCGCCGCCGCTGCTGGGCCAGATCGCCGCCGGCAAGCTGCGCGCACTGGCCGTCACCGGCAACACCCGCCTGCCGTCCCTGCCCGACGTCCCCACCGCCGCCGAAGCCGGCTTTCCCGACCTGATCGTGTCGTCGTGGTTCGCCATGTACGCGCCCAAGGACACGCCCGCGCCCGTCGTCGACAAGATCGCCGGTGAAATCCAGAAGATCATGAAGACCGACGCCTTCCGCCAGAAAGCCGCCGAGCAGGGCGCCGAGGCCATCTTCATGGGGCCGAAAGAACTGGGCGCCTATACGCAGTCGGAACTGGACCGCTGGGGCAAGGTCGTCAAGGCGGCCAACATCACGGCCAACTAGGATCACGGCCAGCTAAGCCCCGATCGCTGAGAAACCGGGGGGCGGCAAGCCGCCTCCCGGCGCAGAAAAACCCGCGCTATAATTCGCGCCTCTGTCCGGGTTTGAGTCCCGGGCACGACACCCGAGCGGGTGTAGTTCAATGGTAGAACGGCAGCTTCCCAAGCTTCATACGAGGGTTCGATTCCCTTCACCCGCTCCAACTTTCCCTTCATTGCTCAAGCAGCAGTTCGTGCGCTGAGCGATGCATTCGCCAGATTTTCCTGGCAAATCCCCTGAAGACTTTTGCCGATCGGCGTGCTGCTGCGCGTTGGGTTCTGTGCTGCGTGCTCGTTTTCAGAATCTTCCAATTCCTGCTTGGTGGGGCGGCTTCTAGCATGGCGGGTTGAGCGTTGAACGACAGCTACTGAAAACGCAATTTGGTTCGTTGTTACGCCCTCTGACTCAACAGATAGAGCCTGATGACTGAGTAAGTCAGGATTTGAATTTATTCTTCACGCAAAACGTCGAAAAATTCTCCGCGTAAATCCAATCGACATCATGCAAAACGGAAACCGATATTTCCAACATATCTGCCGCCAGATACTCGGGGTAATTGCTGTATTCCAACATGCCTTTTTCGGTGGTCAATCCGGTTGTTAGTAATTTAATGACTTTCCGAAAGGTGGCTGAGGCATCGTCACTCAATTTCAAAAGAGCGACTTTTTCTTTAACCAGGTCTGATGTAGGCAAAACTCCCTTGGCGTTAAGCTTCAATATGTTGAGCTTTTCTTCAAAAAACGCGCAGTCATTCTTACCAGCATACATTCTGAAGCCATCCATCGACGGCAAGGTCTCAAGATATTCGACGTACATCATCAATGCGTCTCGAAATTCAATTGCTTCGAGATCTATAAGGATGCCGATTTTTTCAATTATCTGTTTGATGGTCGGTTGGATCATTTAATTGGCTCCTTGTGCTGTTTTGAAAACGTAGTCTGGTTCGCTATTTTTTTCAATGGTAGAACGGCAGCTTCCCAAGCTTCATACGAGGGTTCGATTCCCTTCACCCGCTCCAACTTTCCCTTCATTGCCCAGGCAGCAGTTCTTGCGCTGAGCTATGGGTTCGCCAGTTTTCCTGGCAAATCCCCCTGAAGACTTTTGCCGATCGGCGTGCTGCTGCGCGTTGGGTTCTGTGCTGTGTGCTCGTTTTCAGAATCTTCCAATTCCTGCTTGGCTGAACGCCTCCTAGCATGGCGGGTTGACTTTAGAAAACGTCAGCTGAATCGCGAAAACGTAGTCTGGTTCGTTATTAGTCGTTATTACTTCATTGCAGAGGGAGATGTTGTGAGAGGAGAGAATAAAAAAATTATGCTCTCTGGGGAGGAAGCGATATTTATTCTCTGCGAGCTTGAATACGTCTTAATTTCCCTGAGAAATATCGGTAGGAGTTATCATCAAGGCTCCAGTGGGGGCGGTACTGATGCTGACTATTGCAAGGAAACGACTAGATTCATTGATGAAAAAAAGGTTGTGCATAGATTGGGAAAAATAAGAAAGGTCCTCTCTGGAAAGTTTGATAATTCCCTCGGTGACGACGATATGGATGATCTTGAAAGAGCGATAGAAAATATAGCGGTTTGGGAAAAACCGGGGGACTAGGGAAAATATAAAAATGTTGAGATCGTTTGCAAAAAAAAGCGAGTCAGGCTATGTGTTTCAATCCAAAATCAGCCAGGCTAATTTGGCCTATACACGTATCGGTCGATACAAGTAAATTCGTATGGGTATGGAAGGAATGAGGGTTTTTTGACTTCCATTGTTTTGATTTTTGCTTTTGCGTCCTTGCTATTTTCATATCTATGGATTGATAGGTCGCTAAGTCTGGGATGTGCGAAGCAAAGCATATCTCCGTGCAATGCCGCCTTGCAAAGCTTGGAACGTCTTCTGAGTGCATCTTGGCGCGGCATGCCTAAGCAAAGTCTGCTTGAAATGCTTCACGAACAAGTGGTGGCTGCCCCCGATGCTTTGAATTACGTGAAGGATGATGGTGACGTGATTTCATTGAAATAACGAACCGAAATAACGAACCAGACTACGTTTTCGAAAATTAATCTCTTGCGGGGATCAATCATTCCTCCATCAATACCAATAATACAGGAGGATGCAAGTTCTCTTTCATCGGTTTTTACAAAGACAGCGAATATATATGGAAATAGACATGAAACGGATCGAGATTGATTGTAATTTCAACTACTTGGGGCCGGGATATCCGGCTCTAAGTGAGAGAGAGGTTGAATCTCTTAATTTGCACGAAAATGACAGCGTTACTGTTTATCAGGATGGGGGCGAGTGGAGCGGGATTTTGTGCTTTGATGATAGTCTCCCCTTCCAGTATCAGTGGTATGTGAAAATATAAGCGAATGGAAATAACGAGTCAGACTCTGAGGTTTCCCCACGAATCCTCGGAAGAATTCTTTATTTATCAGCAAACTACGGTGAAAGTGGCAGTTTCGAGCGGCGCAAACGGCGGAAGCCCCCATAGCCTAGTGCTCCTCGGGTCTCATCAGCGCGCTTCAGGGAATCAAGTGTCGCTGTGCTTTGCTCCCTTGGGAAACGCTTGCCTGAAGGCTCGGCTGTAAGTCCTTGATTTGGCTTGTGCCTTCGAGGAAATTCGTGGGGAAACCTCAGAGTCAGACTACGTTTTCCCGGATACCTGCTCGGGTGCGGGCTGTGAAAAGGTAGTTGGCTCGCGATTGCGCCAAGTATCGATATGAACAAGAAAACTGCATCGGAATTGATAGCGGCTATTGAACAGATGAATGCCGCATTGGGAGTGATGGCAGCAACCGTCGAATCAATCCAAGATATGGATGAAAGAAGAGAGTTCCGCAAGCATGTGGCAGAACTTATGGGCTACGTTTACGCGGGCTTGATGGTTCCAGTGCTACGTCAATACTCTGAGCTTGATCCTGACTCAAATCCGGGGCCCGCCACGGCCTGACCCTGTCCGAGATTTCGGTATTGCTCTGCTGACGATATGCGATCGAGTGCACTGGGGCGCATATCCGCCCCGTCAAGACCAAGAATGTATGCGTTGTGAGAGAAGAAATTTCATGCACTGGATGAAGCCGTGCGACGAGGAAAAGTATGACATTTGCGCCCCGCTTGGAGATCTGCCTGGGCAATCGACAAAATCTTTGCATGTCCACGGTTAAAAATCAGAATGCCGAGCCTCGCCTGCTTGTTTATATACCGTTAGACGAGCTAAAAGCGCTTGGCTCAGAGGATGCCGCCCACCGAATAGGTGGAAACATCCTGAATGTCTTGGCGCTTTGGCACAAGCAGGCGTTTGAAGATTGGCAGAAGCTGGCAGTTCGAAATTCGGAGGTGGTTGTTCGTGGCGAATCCCACGACAGCGATGATGAGTATTGCTCTGCATTAAGGTTGATTGGTCAGGCTCTATCGGCGAAAACAGCGGTGCATAACTCATCCATCGAGTATTTCTTAAGGCAGGCGGCAAAAGATAATGAGGATGTGCGAAAGTATTTGGAAGATGTCTGGCCGTTGCTGCGAGATCGATTGGGGGCGCAATAAATTCCGTTGGGTAGGATTCGAGGGCGCAGTGTGATTCTTTATTTACGCTGTCCGGCCACAAAATGATTATCGTAACGGTGCGATTTAGAACGACGGTAGAAGGAGGGCGGCATCAGCCGATCTACCCACGCGACCTTTCCTGCACTGACTTTGGCTTGTCTGCCGAACATGTATGCTGCGGACGAGAACATCCGCCTGTTAGCGATCAGGCACGGCAAGTCAATCGATCAGGGTGAAGTAATGCTCGACCTCCATTCCTCGTTTCCATCAACCAAAGCGAAGCTTCGAGTCACATTCTGCGTGACGCTGGTCATGGCACTTGCTCCGGCGCTTGGCGCTGCCAAAGGGTATGTTCCCAGTGACGTTGAAACCGCTCTTCTAACGCTTGTCCGACAGGACGATGTGCGGACGTTCGGCGAGGGGCAACAGAGCTTTGCTGCCCAGGCTCTCAACATCGACGTTGCGACGGCGTCTGAAATTGCTCACGTCTATAAGAGTGGAAATGACGCCAAAGCAAATCTACGGTTTCTCAACAGGCGAGTGCTTGTGTCGGGCACCATTGATGCGGTGCAGTCCGACAGCCCTGGTCGCACAGCGCTTGTCTATGCCGACACCGGAATGACTCAAGTGCGCGCAATGACGCACGATGAACAGCCATCGCGTACGAGTGCGCGGCAGGTGGGGAGCAAGGTCGCGTTGGTCTGCACGGGGGCAGGCGGAACCTCACGTGCAGTCACATTTGACGATTGCGAGAATGCGGACAGCTTTGCCCGGCGTGAATGGGGGCGCCTGAATGCCTGGTTTGTCGATTTCTATCAGGGCAGGTACGTGCCGAACATCATGGTGGTGACGATGGCCATCAATATTGCAGCACGGGCCAGCAGGATGCCTGCAGACCACCATTGCGGCGTAAGTGCTGAAAAGTGTCGTGAGGCTGCGATGGCGATCGGTTCTCTGACCGACGATGATGGTCTTTTCAGGGACACCGTCAAGCGATTCGAGGCACAAGGGCTGGATTTAAGCTTGTTTGCGCCCGTGCAATCGAAGCCCTAGCCAGTCGCAGGAAATAACCGAAATAGGAAATAACGAACCAGACCACGTTTTCTCATTGCTTAGGCCACAGTCCCTGCACTGAGCGACGCGATCGCCAGTTTTCTTGGCAAATCTCCTGAAGACCTGTGCCGATCGGCGTGCCGCTGCGCGTCGGGTTCGGTCCTGCGTGCTCGTTTTCAGAGTCGTCTAGTTCCTGCCTGACCGGGGCACTCCTGGCATGGTCGGTTGGCTCATGACTAATGACCAGTCCATGCCGGTCTTCCCGCAGGTTCGCGAGGCAGCTTCAAGAGTCTGTGAATGAGAAGTGACTACCGCTTGCCGCGCCTGGGGACCAACAGCTCCGATTGCCCGATCTTCGTGCGCGTCGACTCTGGCGGCTGAGGATCGGAAAACCCGGCCGCGGCGATAGCCGCATCCAGCGCTCGGAATTGCACCGCCGACTTGGGACTGCGTAGCGAGGCCATGCCCTCGTTCCAGGCATGTACCATCTGCTTGGCTACGTCACGCCAGCGTGGTTCATTCTTCGCCGCTTCGATTACTTCCTGGCCCACGGCTACCGCCGATTCACATAGACGTTCGATCATTTCCGCGTATTGCCGTGGCGGAATACCTAGCCGCGCGTTGAAGAACCGCTCCAGCGTCTTGCCGATTGCCCAGGTTTGGCGCCCGTCGATGGACAAGCTCGGCGGATTGCTGGCATAGCGCGGATAGGCCTGCGTTGTCACAATGTCGTAGGCTGGCGTGTAGGCCACGTCGGCCAGCGAGTTGTAGTAGAGCGCGATGTTCTTGGCGTGGCAGTCAGCGTTTCGTACCACATAGTTGGTGAGCAGCAGCCAGCCCAGCCGCGTCAGTTGTTCTCGTACCTGTGCGGCAGGTAGGTAGACCCGTGTGGCGTTCAGCACCTTTTCCGTGGTGGTCGCGTACTTCTCGTGGGGCGGCAAACCAAGCAGGCTGCACGCATCTTCGAGGCCATGCGTCGGGATGCCATGCGCATCGACATCGAAGCGTTCAACCACCAGCACGCGGCCATCATCGGACATTTGCGCCTGGACGACCGGCACCACGTTCAACCGTGCCAGCACGCGCAGGCTGTAGAACTCGTTGAAACCCAGGTAAGGCGTGCTGTCGTCCGAACCCTTGATGATGTGGCGGTGGGTGCGCAGAGTGGGTTTGCCCAAGGGGCCAGCCGCATCGGAAGACGTGGCCTCCGGTGCCAGGAACTTGGGCACCATGCCGGAAACGGCGGCGCGCGCGTAACGGCGAACCAGCGAGGAGAACTGTTCGACGCTGTTGTCCGCTTTCAGCAGGCCTTCGATCTGCAATGGCGCCAGATCGGCACCCGGCTTGCCACCTTCGGGCGTGACGGTGACGCGCCCAATGCCCATGCCGCCGACGACAGCGAGCAAGGACAGGTCTGTGCCGTCGAGCAGCGGCCCAAACTCTTCGCGGATGATGCCCAGCAAATAGCCTTCAGGAAGGTTCTGGCGGAAGAAGGGATGTAGATCGCGCGGCCAGCGCCAAGGCTCCTCGCGTACTGGCATGGTCAGGCTAATGAAGTCGGCCGGGCTGCTGCCTGGTAGGTATTTCAGGACGTATTCGTCCCGTTCCCGGTAGAGCTGTGCTCTCGTTTTCCCACTAACCTGGACGTCGAGTTTCATGGCGTGTCACCTCGACGCTGTTCGGCCAGAATGTCTTCGACCGTACGGACATGACCCTGCTTCACCGGCTTGAGGTCATAGCCGGCTGCTTCGAGCAGCCGCACCAAGATCGACACACTCATGTCGCCCTTGGCCAGGGTTTCCATGCGTGCCACCGTCGTGCGCGATACCCCCGCCCGCTGGGCCAGTTCTTCCTGGCTCAGGCCGGCTTGGCGCCGTGCCTTCTTCAGCATGTCGGCCACGTCAGAGAGGGTTGTCATCGTGTCCCTTGGGCATCAAAAATGGGCTAATAAAGTTAAATTGTAGCCCAGGAGATACTTTAATCAACCCCTTTTCTGCAGGCTTTTCAAGGAGGCGGGTTCCTGCTCGCGCCGCTCAACCTTGGCGCGCCGGTTGGCGAGCAAGGCCGCCATCACGTCATCAAATTTCTTGTCATGTCTCTTTTTAATCAATTGGTTGAGTGGATTTTTCGATTCCCTTCACCGGCTCCCGCTTTGCCCTCATCGCTTACTTCGCAGTTCTTGTACTGAGCTGTGCGATCGCCTGATTTTCTTGGCAAATCTCCTGATGGCCTTTTCCGATCGGCGTGCCGCGGCGCGTCCGTAGCTGTACCGCGTGTTCGCCAGGTTGTCCGATTGAAAACGCAGTCTGGTTCGTTATTTCTTTAGAATGCCAAGCATGCAAGACGATCTATTCGCAGATGCGCTACCCGTGCCGCCGGCCAACGCCTCGGAGCATGTCGCGTCTCCTGCCAATTCCGACCTTTCCGCCCTCCGGAGCATGGCCAGAGTGCTTCCCGCCCCTGCGGCGCAGGAATGGCGCGCGCTCGCGCGGCAGTTGCCGGCGCAGTTGCGCTTTGGCGTTTCCACCTGGTCATACCCCGGCTGGGAAGGGCTGGTCTGGGACGGCGAATACGATTCAAGCACGCTGTCCAGGCACGGCCTTGGCGCCTACCATCGGCATCCGCTTTTGCGCACGGTTTGCGTGGACCGCACTTTCTGGCAGCCGTTGACGGCGACCCAGTATGCCGGTTACGCGGGGCAGGTCGATGATGATTTCCGCTTCGTCGTCAAATGCCCCGCCAGCATTACTGACGCCCAGGTGCGTGGCGAAGAAGGCAGGACGCGCGAGGCCAACCCGGTTTTCCTCGATCCGTCGCTGGCTGTCCAGGACTTCGTGCGGCCGGCGCTCGAAGGCCTGGGGGCCAAGCTCGGCGTCCTGGTGTTCCAGCTGAGTCCGCTGCCTCTGGGCTGGCTGAGTCGCCAGACATCGCTGTTCGAGAAACTGGGGCGCATGCTGGCGGCCGTCCGGGAGGCATTGTCCACGCATGATGCCGTGATCGTCGCGGTGGAAGTACGAGACCCGGAACTACTGGGCCAGGCGCTGGTCGACACGCTCAAGGCGCATGGGGCCACTTTCTGCCTGGGGCTGCATGGCAAGATGCCCCCGATCGAAGCGCAACTGCCGATGCTGCGCGCGCTATGGCCGGGGCCGCTGGTCTGCCGCTGGAACCTGAATCGCGTTTTTGGCCCATATGGGTATGCCGCCGCGCAGAAGAAGCATGATCCGTTCAATGCCATTCTCAGCGAAGACATCCCCACTCGCACGGTGTTGGCGCGCACGGTCCGCGGCATTACGGGCGCGGGCCAGCCGGCCTACGTGACGATCAGCAACGACGCCGAGGGTTGCGCGCCGCTGTCCATCCAGCAACTGGCCCAGGCCATTGCGGGATAGGTGGGGCTTCGCCCGGGTCGCCATGCTGGGCACCGAGCCTGCCGAGCACACGTGCCGGGCGCGGTAAAATCCGCTCCCCATGCGCTTCTCCGACTTCCACCCCCGTCTCGCCGCCCTCGGCGCCCAGCCGGCTCATCGCGGCCGGGTCATGCGCGCCTGGCTGAGCGGACAGGCCTTCGACACCGACACCTGGCGCCGGCGTTTCGACAACTACTTGCCGCTGGCGCTGCGTGACGCGTTACCTGCCTTGGCGGCGGACCTGGACGGCCTTGCTCGTGTCCACGCCGAACATGCCGGTAACGACGGCTCGCGCCTGCTGCTCGCGCTGGCAGACGGCCAGATGGTGGAAAGCGTGCTGCTGCCGCGCGATGGGCTCTGTGTTTCCACGCAGGTCGGCTGTGCGGTGGGCTGTCGGTTCTGCATGACGGGCAAGAGCGGCCTGATCCGCCAGGTGACCAGCATGGAAATCCTGGCCCAGGTCGTGCTGGCGCGACGTCTGCGTGCGGTGAAGAAAGTCGTCTTCATGGGCATGGGCGAGCCGGCGCACAACCTGGACAACGTGCTCGAAGCCATCGACTTGCTCGGCACGGATGGCAACATCGGCCACAAGAACCTGGTGTTCTCCACCGTCGGAGACCGGCGGGTGTTCGATGCCTTGCCGCAACAACGCGTCAAGCCCGCACTGGCGCTGTCACTGCACACGACCAAAGCCGACCTGCGCCGGCACCTCCTGCCACGCGCGCCGCAGATTACGCCGGACGAACTGGTCGAGCTGGGTGAAGCCTATGCCCGCGATACCGGCTACCCGGTGCAGTACCAGTGGACGCTGCTCAAGGGCGTCAATGACGGCGACGACGAACTCGACGCCATTCCCCGCCTGCTCAAGGGCAAGTTGGGCGTGCTCAACGTCATTCCCTTCAACAGCCTGGAAGGGGACGACTACCAGCGTCCTGATACCGAACGCATCCGCGAGATTGTTCGTACCCTGCACCGCTGCGGTGTGCTGACCAAGGTGAGGAACAGCGCCGGGCAGGACGTGGAGGCCGGTTGTGGCCAGCTGCGTGCCCGGGCCGTGGGGGCGCAGCAAGTGGTCGAACTGCGCCGCCGGCCGCGTGGCGCCGGGGCGGAAGCCGCCTAGCGCCTTTCTGGTCCGAGCAATAGCTCGCTTCACGTAGGGGTCGGATTGCGTTGATCCGCTCCCACTTTGCCCTTCATCTTCTTCATGGTCCTTGTGCAGGACCACGATCGCTAGATCGTCTTGGCAATCTCCTGATGACGTTCCCTGTGCGCTGCGCTGCCTGCGCGCCGCTCGTTTCTGCCTCATCGGTCCGTTTTCAGAATCTTCCAATTCCCCCTGGGGAGGGTGAGGCCTAGCATGGCCGGTTGAGCCGTGGACGACGGGCGGGTCGCCTGTTGGTTGCTGGTGTAGCGCCTGCGACCGCATGGGTCGGCCCGTCATTTCTCATGCCCCCGCAACTTCACGCCGGGCAACTTTGGAGCAAGATGGATGCGCAATGTCTGGATGATCGGGTCGAACCTTGCGATCGTTGTCGCAATTTGCGCGCTGGTGTACTACGGGTTCCCGGAGCGCCCGGCCACGCCGGCGGTTGCCGCGTCTGGCCTGCCGCAACGGCAAGTGGCCGATGGGCATGGGCTGGTGGCGCTGGCCGACAGTCCTTTGCTGACCGCTGACAAGGGCCAACTTGACCGATGGGTGCCGTCCTATCCGATTCGATGTGGCGAAATACTCTTCGAGAAGTCAGATTCCAAGGCACGGCATTTCAAGTTTTGTGCTGATGAAATCAGACGGCGAGTATCGCGGGCCACTGAGCACAAACTGGGCCGAGAAGAGGTGCTTGACCCGCGGGTCAGAGCGCACTGGCGCGAAGTGATGGGAGGCCAGTAGCTGGTCCATCTGTCCGCAGTCCAGCCACCGCACCAGTCGTTCGCGGGGCTGTCCGGACATTCCCTCCATGACGCTTTCTGATCGGCGCGGATCGTCCAAGGCTTTCCCGCCAACTCGTTTTAGAAATCATCCAATTTCTGCCTGGCCGCGCGCCGCTTGGCGCGGGAAGTCCAGCCGATGCCGGCTTCGGGGTTATCACGCAGGGTGATCCCGCGTCGGCATGCGAGGCGGAAGACTCCCTGCGCAACGACGTACGGCCGTGCATGCCATAGCCACCCAAGGAGACAATGATGAGCAAGCCGGACAGAGACACCGAACAGCAACAAGCCGCCTACCTGGACCGCCTGGACAAATGCTATTCAGGCATTCTTCACGATGTGATGCGGGCGGAAGGGCTGCGCAATTTCACGCTGCCTTCGACACTGCGTCCGTTGATCCCTGGTCAAAAGCTGGCTGGCCCGGCCTTTACCGTTGCGGGGCGTGTCGATCGCACAGCCGATGGGCATGACACCTTGCTGGGCTGGACGGGCCTGCTGTCCAAGGCGAGGCCGGGACACGTGGTGGTGATACAGCCCAATGATTCGACGGTTGCGCACATGGGCGAACTGTCTGCCGAAACGCTCAAGTACAAGGGTGTGCGTGGCGTGATCGCTGATGGCGGCGTGCGTGATTCCCAATCCATCCTGGATATTGGTTTTCAGGTATGGCACCGCTATTACACGCCCCGCGACGTCGTGGGCTATTGGCTGCCCTATGCCTTCGACGTGCCGGTCACCATCGGCGAGGTCAAGATTCTTCCGGGTGATTACCTGTTTGGCGACCGTGACGGCGTGGTGCGCATTCCGCGAGTACATCTTGATCGGGTACTGCTGCTGGCGGAAGAGGCGATGGGCAAGGAGAACCTGGTTCGCAAGGCGATCCTTGGCGGGATGGATCCGCAGGAAGCGTATTTGATGCACCGGAAATTTTGACAGCGGGCGCTATTGCTTGCATGTCCTATCGCGACCTGCTTGGCTACGTGGTCGAGTTCGGGGGGGCGATGTCTTGGACGCGCTATCGCTGGCCATTCCTATTTTTTCGTTTGTTGCCATGACGGCCATGCTGCATGCCTGCTGGCATTCGCCGTTTGGGTTCGCAATGGGCACTAGTCGGATGGAGGAATCAATGGGTGGCGTAGTCCTGCATTTGGTCGGAATAGTGATTGGGGCAGTCGTGTTCGTCGCGGGCATCTACGTCTATTTGATTCCGCAAGTCTTTCCAGCCACATCTCTGTTCCTGACTGTCGGCGTCTGTGCCGCCGCAATCCTTGGCGGCTGAAGTCATCGACGGCAAGCAGATAGTCCAACTCGGTGAGAGCCGGTAGCTTCGGATCCGCTCGGCGGCGTTTGGCATGATCGCGCGCGATAACGCGGCGACCCCAGGCGTCGGGGACGGTATCCGCTAGCGCACCATGAAAGACGGAGTCATGAGGCGAGGCCGCCTTATGGGGTTGGTGGTCATGCACTAACTGCAGGTCCGCTGATACGTTGAACCGTGCAGGGCTGGCCAGCCAGGTTTCGTCGTAGGCAAAGGCACAATTCTCACGCCGGCCTTGCTGGACGTATACGAGCGAGCCTAGCGGCAGGCCAGCTGTGCCGATACAGAGTTGGACGTGTCGACGGATCGGTGCAATGGTCGCCATCACAATGCTCCCGACGAGCCGCCGGACTTGCTACGCACGCGCTTGGGCAGGTGCTCGTCCATCAGTGTGAGTCCAATCTCGTCGTTCGGTGTGTCCAGCAGGTGCTCAAGCGCGTGGATTTCGCCGAAGACATGTAGGGCGCGGGCGTAGAAGTGGATAGGTACGCGGGCGTCACCCTTCTCCATGCGGCGCACCGTTGATAGGGATGCGCCCATGCGTTCGGCTAGCGAAGCCTGGGATATGTGGCGCCGCCTGCGGGCCAGCGAAATGTCGTTGCCGAGTTTCTGGATGGCGCGTTCGACCGGCAATGGGAGGGGGGATTCCATTTAAAAGCTCCATAGGGGCGTTTAACGGCATTTAAAGGTTCCCTGGAGAGTGATTATATGGGTGGGCGGTTGCTAATGTGAAATATTTTTACCGCCCTATGCCGCCGGAGATTCGACCTAACGGCGTTAGTCCGGTCGACAAGGCCCTAGGCGACAGAGGCACGCAAGCCCTGAAGCGAGTCCTAGTTCGAAGCGCCTCAACCCGCAGCGGGCTTTCGACTGATTTTCGCTACGCGATATAGCGCGTCGGTATCCAGCACCGTCAACCCGCCATAGTGGGTCCGCAGCACCCCCTCGCGTGCCAGCATAGTCAACGTGGCGTTGCAGCGTTGCCGTGACACTCCGCACAAGGCCGCGATCTCTTCCTGCGATATCTTCAATCGCCCATCGAACCCCGAATGCTGTTCCGCATCGCATTGCGCAGCCACCGCGCGGGCCACCGTCGTATCCACGTCCAGCAGCACGTTGCCCGTATAGCAGGCCATCAGCCAATTCACGCGCTGCGCCAGGTGCATCATCAGCACCTTGGTGAATTCGATGTTGTTGTTCCACAGGCGTTCGCAGGTGTCGCGCGGCAGGATGACGATCTGGCTGGGGCGCAGGGCGACGACTTCGTATTCGAATTGCTCGCGGCGGATCATGGTGGCTTCACCGAACCAGCTGCCTGTGCTGAAGCCGGCCAGCGACAGGGACCGGCCGTCGGGGCCGCGGGACGACCACTTCACCAGGCCGGCCACCACGCCATACCAGCCGGGCGAGCGCGAACCCGAGCGGAACAGGTATTCGCCGGCGGCCAGCGACACGGTGCGCAGTTCGGACCGGACCACGCTGCGTTCCAGCGCGGGCAGGCTCTTGTACCAGGGCACCACGTCCAGCATGCGATCGACGGGGCAGGTCGCGGGGCGGCGCCTGGCGGCGGGCGACTCGTTGGCATTGGCATGCGCGTTGGCGCTGCCGGCGGGCGATCCACGCATATCCATTCCTTTTTGCAGTGCGATATCGCTCAGGTAAACCCTAGGGCGCTCTGTCACCGTGATGACTGTTCGCATCCCGGGCGGGACGCAGAATAGGCCAGGGCCTGTCAACACGCAAAGTCGCCTGCGCACGCAATGAACGCGTATCAACGCGCGAGGCGCAGTCGTGACAGGCTCTTGGCCCCAAGAGCCCAAAAACCATAAGAGGAGATAACGATGTTGTCAATGCAACAGGCGGTCTGCCGTGCTGCCGTCGCCTGCGGGGCCGTGGTCTCGCTGCTGAATGCCCCGGTCGCGCAGGCCCAGTATTCCGACGATGTGATCCGGATCGGCTTCATTACGGACCTGTCGGGCGTGTATTCCGGGCCGGACGGTCCGGGCGGGGTGGAAGCCATCAAGATGGCCATCCAGGAGATGGGCGGCGAGATCCACGGCAAGAAGATCGAGCTGCTGGTGGCAGACCACCAGAACAAGGCGGACGTGGCGTCGGCCAAGGCGCGCGAGTGGTTTGACCAGAAGGGCCTGGACATGCTGATCGGCGGCACCAATTCCAGTACGGCCCTGGCGATGTCGAAGGTGGCGGCCGACAAGAAGAAGCCGATCATCGTGGTGGGGGCAGGCGCCCCGGCGCTGACGAACGAACAATGCACGCCCTATACGCTGAACTACGCCTACGACACGGTTGCGCTGGCGCGCGGCACGGGGGCGGCGGTGGTGAAGGCGGGCGGCAAGAAGTGGTATTTCCTGACGGCCGACTACGCCTTTGGGCATGCGCTGCAGGCGGATACGACGAAAGTGGTGGAAGCGGGCGGCGGCACGGTGGTGGGGTCGGTGAAGCACCCGCTGTCGTCGGCGGATTTCTCGTCGTTCCTGTTGCAGGCGCAAAGCAGCAAGGCCGAGATCCTGGCGCTGGCGAACGCCGGGGCCGACGCCACCAACGCGATCAAGGCGGCGAATGAGTTCGGCCTCACCAAGACGATGCGCCTGGCCGGGCTGATCATGTTCATCAACGACATTCATGCGATGGGCCTGCAGGCCACGCAGGGCATGTACCTGACCGACAGCTGGTACTGGAACGCGTCGGAAGAGACTCGCGCGTGGAGCCAGAAGTTCTTCCAGGCCCGCAAGGCGATGCCGTCGTCGTTGCAGGCGGCCGATTACTCGGCGGCGCTGCAATACCTGCGTGCGGTCAAGGCCACGGGCACGGATGACGCGGACCGCGTGCTGGCCTATCTGCGTGAGACCAAGCTGAACGACCTGTACATCAAGGACGGCGTGGTGCGCCCCGACGGCCGGGTGGTGCACGACATGTACCTGCTGCAAGTGAAGACGCCGGAGCAGTCCAAGGAACCGTGGGACTACTTCGACGTGGTGCAGACCATCGACGGCAACGAGGCCTTTACCAAGAAGGCCGAGACGCGCTGCGCACTGTGGAAGTGAGCGGCGCCGGCCAATCCAGCTTGAAAGAGAAACTTCATGGCGAAACGCAAAGTGATCGTGACCATTGCCCCGACGGGGGGCATGGCCTTCAAGACCCAGAATCCACATCTGCCGACCCAGCCGGCCGAGATTGCCGATGACGTCTACCGTTGCTACAACGCGGGCGCGAGCGTGGTGGCGCTGCATGCGCGCCGCCCGGACGACCAGGCGACGTGCGACGCGGGCATCTACCTGGACATGAACCAGCGCATTCGCGACCGCTGCGATATCGTGCTGAACAATTCGACGGGCGGCGGCGTGCATGGGGACATGGTGCGGGAAAGCTATCCGGGCATGTGGGAAATCGTGTGGGAAGAGCGGCTCAAGGGCATGGATGCCGGCGCCGAGATGTGCACGCTGGATGCGACGACGCTGAATCTGGCGTTCGGCGACCACGAATACCTGATGAACACGCCGCTGACCAAGGCCCGCGAGCTGGCGGCGGGCATGAAGGCGCGTGGCATCAAGCCCGAATGGGAGGTCTTCAGCCCGACGCACATCCTGCAGGACACGACCACGCTGATCAACGAAGGGCTGGACGACGGGCCGCCCTTCGTGAACCTGGTGATGAACGTGCACCGCAATTTCCAGAACGCGATGCCGTTCTCGCCACGCTATTTGCAGATGATGGTCGACATGCTGCCCAAGGACAGTGTGTTCTGCGTGAGCGGCATCGGGCCGTCGCAGCTGGAAGCCAATATCAGTGCGTTGCTGCTGGGCGGGCATGCGCGCGTGGGGCTGGAAGACAATCTGTATTACCGCCATGGCGAGCTGGCCACCAATGTGCAGCTGGTGGAACGCATCGTGCGCATCATTCGCGAGATGGACATGGAACCGGCTACGCCGGCCGAAGCGCGCGAGATCATGGGCTTGCCGCGCCGCGGTGGCGTGCGGCCCCGGTTCGCCTGCTGACGCAGCGGGCGTTATTGAAGGCAGGCGGCGCGATCGATGATCGCGCCGGTTTTTATTCTTTTACCGGCAGAACAACATGAGTGAATCCTTGAAGGGCAAGCGGGTCCTGGTGACGGCGGGGGCGCAGGGCATCGGCCTGGCGATCGCGAAGAAATTCCTGGCGGCGGGCGCAGACGTGCATATCTGCGACGTGGACGAGGCGGCCGTGAAGACGGCGGCCGCGCTGTCGCCGAGCCTGAGCGCCGGCGTGACGGACGTGTCGCGCGAAGCCGAGGTGCTGGCCATGTTCGCGGACCTGGCCCGGCGCTGGGGCCGGCTGGATGCGCTGGTGAACAACGCGGGCGTGGCTGGCCCGACCTGCCGCCTGGAAGAGATTGGGCTGGATGCCTGGCAGAAGACGCTGGATGTGAACCTGACCGGCACGTTCCTGTGCGCCCGCAGCGCGGTGCCGTTGCTGCGGGAAGCGGGCGGCGGCGCCATCGTCAATATCTCGTCGGTGGCGGGGCGACTGGGATTCTCGCTGCGCACGCCCTACAGCGCCACCAAGTTCGGCCTGGCGGGGCTGACGCAGACCTGGGCCATGGAACTGGGGCCAGACAATATCCGCGTCAATTCCGTGCTGCCGGGCGTGGTGGCGGGCGAGCGGGTCGAACGCATCATCGCCGCCCGCGCCGAGGCGGGCGGCGTCAGCCATGAAGAAATGCGCATGCGGCTGGTGGACAAGGTGTCCCTGCGCCGCATGACGCAGCCCGAGGACGTGGCCAATCAAGTGGCGTTTCTGTGCTCGGACGAGGGGGCGATGGTCAGCGGGCAGAGCATTTCGGTGTGCGGGAACGTGGAGTATCTGGGGTGACCTGACGACCGAAATAGATCAGCGTATTAGCGTTTTCGTCTAAAAATATGATTTTGGTATCAAAAAAATGTTACCAATAATGTTATTGGCGAAGCTGCTGCGGGGTAAAGTTTTCGGTTAGGATTGGCGAATCATTAGCATTTTCGCGTGCTAAGTAGAGGATTTTTGCCATGCTGGTCGGATTCAAGGCTCTCGCTGAACGCTATGGCATTACGCCGGTGCAACCGCTACGTATCGAATCCGTGATCGGTACCGTACGGGCAAGCTTGCAGGCCGAAGGTTTGCTGGAAAACAAATACCCGCCCAGCTACCTGCCCAATGATGACTTCGCTGGCCATTTTGAATTTGGACTGAAGTACGAAGAGATTCATCTTGAGTTCTTTGCTCGCTTGTTTGCAGCCGTGGGCCCAGAGCCGGTCGAAGCTTGGTGCAGAAATGCACCCTTCGGTCAGTACGCGCGTCGAGCGGGCTTCCTGTTTGAGTGGCTTACTGGGCAGCGTCTTGATGTTCCTGACGTAGCCAATGGGGCGTACGTCAATGCGATTTCACCAACGGCATATCTCGCTCGCACAACACCGCTTCGTTCCCGACGGTGGCGCGTCAACGACAATCTTCCCGGCACCACGGCGTTTTGCCCTTTGGTTCGACGCACGGAAGCTATCCAACAGGCACTACGGTTTGATTTGAAGGCGGCGTTACGCGAATTGGACCGAGTTTTTGGTCCCGACATCCTGATGCGAACGGCCACTTGGTTGACGTTGAAGGAGTCGCGTGCAAGCTTCTTGATTGAAAAAGAAGCCGATCAAGCTGATCGCATTCAGCGTTTTGCGCACGTGATCGAACAGTATTGCGGTCATATCGACGATGCCTTGGCCGTCCAAAGCCTGCAGACCCTGCAAGCCGGGATTCTGGGAAAGGATGCTCCTGGGTTGGGCGTCAGGCGTTCTCCTGTCTTCGTAGGCCAGGCGACATTGCGTGAAGATATCGTGCACTACATCGCGCCACCTTTCGAGGATTTGGCCTTGATGCTGGCCGGTCTTAAGGTGTTTGAAGTTGCTACGCGAGGAGCCGAATCGCTGGCACGCGCGGCAGCGCTGGCGTTCGGATTCGTCTACATCCATCCCATGCGTGATGGTAACGGGCGGATTCATCGCTTCTTGATCAATGACACGCTCGCGCGAGATCAGGCGATTCCCGACGGCGTGATACTTCCAATTTCAGCGACCATAACGGGCTCGCTGGCTTTCCGTACGGGCTACGAAAAAGCCCTTGAGGCGTTTTCGCGTCCGTTCATGCGGCATTACGCGGCCGCCTATCGATTTGGCAAGTTCATCACTTACGAGGACGGCACGCGTAGCAATTTTGTGTTCGATGAGTACGCCGACGCGCGCTACGCCTGGCGGTTTCCAGACCTGACTGAGCAGGTGTTGTACACCGCAGGCGTTGTCGCCAGGACGATTCGGGTCGACATGGCTGACGAGGCCAGAATCTTGGTGGAATTTCAGCTTGCCCAAGCGCGCTTGAAGGAGGTCGTGGAAATGGCCGACCTAGACGCAAGTCGCATTATCCGATCCATTAAAGAGAATGGCTGGATCGTCTCGGGCAAGCTCAAACAACAGTATCCCCAACTGGCTTCGGCGCGTGTAGCGGCGAGCGTTGTGCAGGCGGTGCGATCGGCATTTGATGATCAAGAGGATGTGTCTACGGGGAAGTCGGCCTGACACTGCGCCGTCACTTCCACTGCCTGATCGATCGCCCCGAACGGCATGGCGCCATCCGGCCCGCGCGCAAAGATCCGCACCCGGTCGCCGTGGCGCAGGTAGGGCGGCAGCTGGTCTTCGCGGGCGCCATCGAGCTGCGCGCGCACCCGGGCCTCGGTAATGCAGGCGCTGCCCGAGGCCGGGTCGGCGTTGCTGATGGTGCCGGCGCCGACGATGCTGCCTGCGACCAGGCCGCGCGTGCGGGCCAGGTGCGCAATGATCTGGGCGAAGTTGAAGACGACTTCGCTGCTGGCGTTGGGTTCGCCGAAGCGGGCGCCGTTGACCTCGATGCGCACGGGCAGGTCCAGCATATTGTCGTGCCAGGCACTGCCCAATGCGGCGGGCGTGACGGCAATGGGAGCGAAGCTGGTAGCGGGCTTGCTTTGGTAGAAGCCAAAGCCCTTGGCCAGTTCGGACGGGATCAGCCCGCGCAGCGAAACGTCGTTCAGCAACACCACCAGCGCGATCAGGTCGGCCGCCTGCGCGGCGGTCGTGCCCAGGGGGACGTCACGGGTGATGACGGCGATTTCGGCTTCCAGGTCGATCAGGTGGCTTTCGTCGGTGGCGATGATGGGGTCTTGCGGGCCCAGCAGGATGTCGGACCCGCCCTGGTAGACCAGGGGTTCGTCTTCGTAGCGGGGGGGAATGGGTTCCTGGCGCCATTGGTAGATCAGGCGCGCATGGTTGCGGTAGACGGATGCGTCGGCCCATTGGTAGGCACGGGGCAGGGGCGCCATGCATTGGGCCGGGTCGAAGGCGCTGGCGGCGGCCCAGGCGCTGGCGTCCAGCCCGGCGCGGCGGTGGTCGAGTTCGGGCGCCAGCGTGCTCCAGCCGTCCAGCAAGGCTTGCAGCGTCGGGGCGTTGGGGCCTGCGGCCATCCAGCGGTCGCCTGCCGGGCTGACGAGTATCAGTTCGCCGTCACGCGTGCCGGTCTTGCGAGTGGCCAGGCGCAGTTGCAGGGCGGGGTGGGTCATGGGCGGTCCTGTTGGGCGGGGGCGGGCTGTTGTCGGGTGGTCCAGCGGTCGAGCAGGCTGTGTGCGTCGCGGGCGAACCCGTCGACGACGGACGGGGCGGCGACTTCGACGGTGAGTTCCAGCCGCAAGCCGTTGGGATCGAAGAAGTAGATCGATTCGATGAAGCCGTCGTGGTCGGTGACGCCGACCACGTCGACGCCGTGGGCCTGCAGCCGAGCCTTCATGGCGTGCAGGTCGTCGCGGCTGGCCAGGGCGAGGGCGATGTGGTTGACCCAGGCGGGGGTGTTGGCGGACGGCAGGGCCGCGGTGTCGTCGCCCAGGTCGAAGAAGGCGATGCAGCCGCCGTTGCGCATGCGAAAGAAGATATGCACGTAGGGGCAGTATTCGCCGGTGCTGGGTACGTGGTCGTTCTTGATGACGTGCACCAGCGGCAGGCCCAGCAGGTCTTCGTAGAAGCGGCGGGTTTCTTCGGCGTTGCGGCAACGCCAGGCAAAATGGTGCAGGCCCTGGACGGGGCGGGCGGTGGGTGTGTTCATGGCGGTCCTCAATCGAGTGAGATGTTGTTGGCGCGGATGACCTGGCCCCAGCGGGCGGACTCCGACCGGGCCAGCCGCTTGAAGGCGTCGGGCGTGCCGGGCAGCGGTTCAAAGCCGAACTCGGTGAAGCGGTTCAGCACGGCGGGGTCGGCCAGGGCCTGGTTCAGCGCCTGGTTCAGCGTGGCGACGATGGGGGCGGGCAGGCCCGCCGGTCCCAGCAAGCCCTGGAAGGCAAAGACCTCGACGTCGGCCACGCCCACTTCGGCCAGGGTGGGCACGTCGGGCAGCAGCGGTGAACGCGCGGCCGAGCCGATGGCCAGCGGGCGCACTTTGCCGGATTTGATGATCTGCAGCCCGGACGCCAGGTCCAGGAACATGACGGGCACCTGGCCGCCCATGACGTCCTGCATGGCGGGGGCGGCGCCGCGGTAGGGGACGTGGGTCAGGGTGGTGCCGGTCTTGCTCTGGAACAGGGCCATGGCCAGGTGATGCGGCGAGCCGTTGCCGACCGAGGCGTAGTCGACCTGGCCGGGCCGGGCGCGCACGTAGGCCAGGAACTGGGCGAAGTCGGTCACGGGAAAGGCGGGGCTGGCGACCAGCACCAGGGGGAATTTGCCGATGGCGCCGATATAGGTGAAATCGTCCGCCGGGCGATAGGGCAGCTTCTTGAAGAGGTGTTCGTTGAAGGCCAGCACGCCGTTGTCGGCCGACATCAGGGTGTAGCCATCGGGCTTGGCGTGGGCGACCTGCTCGGCGCCGATGTTGGTGGCGGCGCCCGGCCGGTTGTCGATGATGATGCGTTGGCCCAGGCCGGGGCGGATGCTCTCGGCCAAGGTGCGGGCCAGGGTGTCGGTGCCGCCGCCGGCGGGATAGGGCACGACCCATTTGATGAGCTGGTCGGGGTACGCAGGCTGCGCCTGCACGGGCGTGGCAGTGGCCCATTGTGCGGCGGCGAGCGCCAAGGCCGCGGCCATGAATGTTCTTCGGTTCAAGGTTGTCTCCGTTGGGGGGCGGGGCAGGCTTGGTGGCCTGTCTTGGGGGTCGGGGCTGAAAACGCCGACAAGCGTGCCGGTCGGGTAGGCGCAGGCGGCGTCAGCCTGCCGACAGTGACGGCAACGGCAGGTCTTGCAGCGCCTGCTCGATGGCGTGCAGGCAGCGCTGTTCGTCCTGCACCTGCTCGAACAGCAGCAGTGCCAGGCGGGCCAGGAACAGGGATTCGCGTTCGCGCCCGGCGCTGGCGATGGCGTGGCTGCAGCGGGCGTAGAGGCGGTCTTGGACGGCGGCGTCGTAGGTCATTGCGGGGCTCCTTGGGCGCCGCAGGCGCGAGCCAGGGCGGTCAGTACGTCAGGCAGGTCGGGGGATGGCCAATGGGCGCCGTGATGGCCATCGGGGCGTATCAGGAAGGCCATGTGGGCCAAGGTCTGTTCCGGCAAGCCAAAGCACCGCGCCAGGTTGGCATCCGGCGCCAGTGTCACCACGCGGCAGGGCAGCCAGGGCCAGTCGGGTGCATGCGTCTGCGCTTCAAGGGCGTCGGCCTGCGGCCAGGGGCCGAATGCGAAAAGGGTGAAGCCGCCAGCCGCCAGCCGTTCGGTCAGGTAGCGCCCGTCTGGCAGGCGGCCGTCGAGCAAAGGCGCGCCAGGGGCCGCGTTCGCTGCCGTGGCGGGCGGCGGGGGATCCGTGCGTTGCGACGCATCGGCCGTCGCACCCGACTCGAGCGTTACGGCATACGTGATGGCATGCGTCTGGCGCGGATTGATCAGCCGCGCGATGCCGGGGTGGCGCGCGGCCAGCGACAGGCAGGCCTCGCGCATCAGGTCAAAGCCCCGGTTGGGCGGCGACATGAATTCGGTGCTGCGCATGGCGTTTTCGGCGTTGACGTGAAAGGCGTGCAGGCGTTCGGCGCTGTAGCGGTCCAGCAGGGTGTCGCTGCCCTTGCCGTGCAGCACCGCGGCCAGCTTCCACACCAGGTTGTCGGCGTCGTCGAACCCGGAATTCAGCCCGCGCACGCCGAAGATGGGCATGGCGTGGGCAGCGTTGCCGGCAAACAGGATGCGGCCATGGCGGTAACGGTCCAGGGTCATGGCGCCCGCGCGGTAGAGGGACGACCAGACCGGCGTCCAGGGCAGGTGGCCTTCGCCGATGGCGTCCAGGTGCGTCTGCACGAAGCGTTGAATCTGCTCGGGCTGCATGGCCTGGGCGGCGTCCACGCTGCCCGCCAGCTGGAAGTCGATGCGCCAGATGTCATCGGGCTGGCGGTGCATGAGGATGGTGGTGCCGCGGGCCCAGGGCGGATCGAACCAGGCGCGGCGCTCGGTAGGGTGGCGGCTGGCCAGTTCGATGTCGACGATGGCGTAGCGGCCCTGATAAGCGGTGCCCGCCAGTTCCAGCCCCAGGCTGGACCGGATGAAGCTCTGCCCGCCGTCGCATGCCACCAGCCAGTCGGCCTGTGCCGCGTAGCGACCCAGCGCGTTGTCGATATGCATGGTGACGCCGTCGGCGGCGGGGGCGCAGGCGGTGATCTTGCTGGCCCAGCGGATGTCGACGCGGCCCGGATGCTGTCGGTTGACGGCATCGATGGCGTCCAGCAGGAACTGTTCGATGTAGTACTGCTGCAGGTTGATCATGGGCGGATAGCGATCGTCCGCGCGGGTGGGCATCTCAAATACCAGGACCTCGTCGGTGCCGTAGTAGCTGCGGCCACGTGTCCAGGGCAGCCCCTTGCCGAGGAAAGCGGAGGCCACGCCCAGCCGGTCCATGATCTCCAGGCTGCGGCGCGAGATGCAGGCGGCGCGGCTGCCTTCGCAGACCGAGTCGTCGGCCTCGATGACCACGCAGTCGATGCCTTGCCGGGCCAGGCCCAGCGCGACGGCCAGGCCGACGGGGCCGCCGCCGGCAATCATGACGCGATGACGGCGGGCGTCGGTGCCGTTTGCATCCCGCGGCGGCAGCGATGGCGCAAAGCGTGAATAGCGGAAGGGGCCGATTCGTTCGAGCGGCATGCGGATGTCCTGTTCTTATGGCGTTGTCTCTGGGTATATTCTGGCGACTTGGAATCCATAATTTGTCCTGATTAATTAGGACAGGAATACCCGTCATGAAATTGCTGCACGTGGTGCAGGACACGCCCGCTCCCGCGTTTGCGGTGGCGGCCGCCCTGATGGACGCGATTGGCGCCGACGATTTCGCCGCCCGGGTGCTGGGCGCGCTGGGCGGCATGTTTCCGGCCAGCCACTGCACGGTGTTCGCGCTGCGCAGCAGCGGGCGCGTGCAGGCCGTGTCCAGCGCCAGCGCGATTGGCGAGGTGGCCACCTTGACCGCCGTGCAATACATGCGGCTGGGGTTCGATCGCAAGGACTCCAATATGCTGTGGCTGTCGCGGCGCAAGCCGGGCAAGGCGACACAGCTGTGGATCGGGCTGCAGCAGGCCGAGGACGTGGCGGATGAACACTACCGCCGCGTCTGCTATGGCGATCCGGGCATCCGCGAGCGGCTGTCGTTGCTGGCGGTGTTCGCCGACGGCTATCGGGTGTCGGTCAGCCTGTACCGCAATCTGGCGTATCCGGAATTCCTGCCGCAAGACATCGAACGCCTGGCGTTGCACGCGCCGCTGATCGCCACCGCGGTCATGCGGCACGTGCTGGTCACTCGGCGCTCGCCGGCGGATCATGCCCCGCAGGCGCGCCTCATGGCGCAGTTGTCGGGCCGCGAGCGGCAGATCGTCACGCACGTGCTGGAAGGCCTGACGACCAAGGAAGCGGCGCGCGAGATGGGGGTGTCGGACACGACCGCGTTGACGTACCGCTACCGGGCCTTCCAGCACCTGGGCGTGCGCAACCATCGGGAACTGATGGCGCTGGTGGGGGCGGGCGTGCCCAGGCGGACGTCGGCGCGCGCTGACGCCCTCAAGCCCCGCAAAGCCTGATCTCGCGGTCTTCCGTGCACAGGGGCTGCCCGGGCGCGGCGCACGGGGGGGCGATCGCTTCACGTGGGGCGGCGCCTTCGCGTCGCGGTGCGGCGGCATGGGGCGTCAGTCGGCGTGCAGCGTCGTGCCGGGCCTGTCCTTGACCAGCGTCACGGCGATGAACGAGATGACGGCCATCGCGACGACGTACAGCCCCACCCGCCACGATTGCCCGGTGGCAGAGATGATCGCCTGCGCAATCATTGCGGCAAAGGCGCCGCCCAGGATGGACCCCAGCGCATAGCCGGCCGACACGCCGGAATAGCGCACGTCGGCGGGGAACATCTCGGCATACAGGGCGGCCTGCGGTCCGTAGGTCAGCCCCAGCGGCACCGCCAGCACCGCCAGCGCCAGCGTGAACAGCGCCGGGTTGCCCGATTCGATCAGCCACCACATCGGAATGGCCCACAGGGCCAGCAGCACATAGCCCACCTGGAACGTGCGGACGCGGCCGATGCGGTCGCCCAGCCACCCGCCCAGAAGGGTGGTGCCCAGCCAGCAGGCGGCGGCCAGCGTGCAGATCATCAGCACCTGCTGCGCCGGCATGTGCAGCGCGCGGCTGCCGTAGCTGATGAAGAACCCCACCAGCAGGTAGCCGGCCGTGCTGTTGCCCACGAAGATCAGGGTCGTCAGCGCGATCTGGCGCGGATGCCGGCGCAGCAGCGTGCCCAGCGGCGCCGACGAGTGGCTGCGCCGGGACCGCATCTTCAGGAACACGGGGGATTCCTCGACGGCGCGGCGGATGAACACGCCCACGATGATCAGCGCAATGGACAGCAGGAACGAGATGCGCCAGCCCCAGGCCATGAAGTTATCGGGTCCGACCAGCGCCGTGATGCACCACAGCGCGCCCGTGGCGACGATCATGCCCAGCGGTACGCCGATCTGCGGGAAGGCACCGAACAAAGACCGTCGGTCGACCGGAGCATGTTCCACGGCCATCAGCGCCGCGCCGCCCCATTCGCCGCCGGCCGAGAAGCCCTGCAGCACGCGCAGCCCGACCAGGATGACCGGCGCCCACAGTCCGATCTGGGCGTAGGTCGGCAACACGCCGATCAGCGCGGTGGAAACGCCCATGAGGATGAGCGTCGCGGCCAGCACGCGTTTGCGGCCATAGCGGTCGCCCAGGTGGCCACAGACAATGGCGCCCAGCGGCCGGAACAGAAAGGCCACGCCGACGGTCGCAAACGACAGGATCAGCGACAGCTCGGGATTCTCGCGGGCAAAGGGAGCGAAGAACAGGCTGCCCAGCACCAGGCCCGCGGCCTGGACGTAGATGAAGTAGTCGTACCACTCGATGGCCGAGCCGACCAGCGTGGCCGCCAGTACCTTGCGGTCTTCGAGGCTGACCCGGGGGACGGCCGCCCGGCGGTCGGCGAGGGACGCGGGCGCAACGGCGCCCTGTCCAGAAAGATCTGTCTGCATGCATGTCTCCTTGGGGGCGCGGTCTGGGCCGCTTGCTTTTGGGGGGCTGCCAGGGCGCGGGCTCAGGCGGTGACCGCTTGGTGCGCCGGGGCCTTGGGCAGCGGGCGGGTGCCGGGAATGCGGACCTGCTGGTCGATGTCGCCAAACAGGCTGTGGCCGGCGTCGTCCTGCATGGCGATGCGCACCTGGTCGCCGTGCTTGAGGAAGGGCGTGCGCATCTGGCCTTCGCGCAGTTGCTCGCGCACCCGCGCTTCGACCAGGCAGCACACGCCGACGGCATCGCTGGCGTTCGAGATGGTGCCGCTGCCCACGAGGGTGCCGGCGCCCAGGCGGCGGGTGCGTGCCGCATGTGCGATCAGCTCGCCGAAATGAAACTGCATTTCCTCGCCGGCCTGGGGCTGGCCGAGCAGCCGGCCGTTCAACCACACCTGCATCGGCCGATGCAGCTTGCCACCCCGCCAATGGGGGGCGAGTTCGTCGGGGGTGACCAGCACGGGCGACAGTGCCGACGCCGGCTTGCCTTGCAGAAAGCCAAAGCCCTTGCTCAATTCCGGCAGCACCACGTTGCGCAGCGTGACGTCGTTGACCAGGCCCAGCAGCACCACATGATTCAGCGCCGTGTCGGCGTCCACGCCCAGCGGCACGTCGTCGGTGACCACTACGATCTCGGCTTCAAGGTCGACCCCCAGGTCTTCGCTGGCGGCGGTGATCGGGTCGCAGGGGCCCATGAAGTCGTCAGAGGCGCCCTGGTACATCAGCGGGTCGGTGCGAAACGACGGCGGCATTTCGCCGCCGCGCGCGCGCCGCGTCAGGTCGACGTGGTTGAGGTAGGCGGATGCGTCCAGCCACTGGTAGGCGCGCGGCAGCGGCGCGGCGCATTGGGCGGCATCGAACGGCTGGCCGGCGCCGCCGGCTTGCAGGTCGTCGTATTCCGCTTGCAGGAGCGGCGCGCAGCGGGCCCAGTCGTCCAGGGCTTGCTGCAAGGTGGCGGCGATGTGGGGCACGGGGCGCTGGCGGGCGAGTGCGCGGTCGACGACGACCAGCTGGCCGTCGCGGGTGCTGTGGTTCAGGGTGGCAAGTTTCATGTTGGGGTTCCGTGGTGATGGCGTCAGGCGGTGAGCTCGGCCCACATTTCGCGGTCGCGCTGCGCCGTCCAGACGCGTGGCTCGGCGATGCCGCTGGCTTCGTCGAAGGCGCGCGAGATGTCAAAGGGAATGGCGTGTTCGTAGATGACGACGTGGCCGAATTCGGGGTCCATCACGCGGCGGGTGTCTTCGTAGACTTGCTTCAAGCCCTTGCCTTCGCTGACGCCCTGGCGGGCGCAGCCGTACAGCGTCTCTACCCAGCGCTTCGTGTAGCCGATGGCCTCGCGGCAGGCGCCGGGTTGCGTGAGCGCGGGGCCGCGCCCCGGCACCAGCTGGCGCGGCTGCAAGGCTTGCAGCGCATCCAGCGTGGCGGGCCAGTCGGCCAGGTAGGCGTCGCCGGTGTAGACGCCGGCATTGAATTCGACCAGGTCGCCGGAAAAACAGATGCCCTGCGACGGAATCCACACGATCGAATCGCCGCGGGTGTGGCCGGCGCCCAGATGCATCATGCGCACTTCCAGGTTGCCCAGGTTCACGGTCAGTTCACGCTCGAACACCACCGTGGGCCAGGTCAGCCCGGGGATGCCTTCGGCGGATTGGAACAACCGGGGAAAGCGGCCGATCTCGGAGTCCATGTCGGCCTGGCCGCGTTCGGCGATCAGTTCGTAGGTGCCGCGGCTGGCGAAGGTGTTGACGGCGCCTTCGGCGGCAAAGGCGGACGCGCCCAGCACGCGCACGGCGTGGTAGTGGGTCAGGGCGACGTGGCGGATGGGCTTGTCGGTGACGCCGCGAATCGCGCGGATCAGGGGTTGGGCCATGACCGGCGTGGCGGTCGCATCGACCACCATCACGCAGTCGTCGCCGATGATGACGCCGGAGTTGGGGTCGCCGTCGGCGAGGTAGGCGTAGGCGTTGTCGGAAAGGCGGACGAAAGACGTTTTCTTTTCGGCTACGTCGGCCTGGGAGGCAAAGGGCTTGGTCATCGTGTTCCTGTATCGGGTGGGAATGCGGGTTTCAGTGGGCCTGGCGAGCAGGTCGTCGTGGGCCGAGGGATCGGGGCGGGATGCGGCGTCTTGACGCCGTTTCCGTGGGTCAGGGGATGTGCAGGGGGGGCGGTTCGGCGCGCGCCGCCAGCACTTCATCGACGGCCGACTGCACCCGGGCGGCGTCGTCCACCGCTTCGATGAGCAGCAGCGACAGCCGCGCCAGGCTGTCGCGTTGATCCACGGGGTCGGGCTGGTCGGTCAACGCGATCAGGCGTTCGAGCAGGTCATCAAGCTGTTGCTGTGAGGGCGGCATGAAGGGAGTCTCCGGGAGAATGCCGCAGGCCGTGGGCCGGGGCAGTGGGGAACGTCGGGCCGTCGGCGCGGCCCAGCGCGGCATCGATCCAGGTCGTGATCTGCGCGGGGGGAAACGCCTGCGCGTCGCCTGCCGCCATGAGGTGCTGATCGGGTCGCACCAGCCAGGTCGCGCCGTCCAGGGCCAGGCCAAGCTGATGCGCCAGGGCGGCGCGGCCCCGCGCATCGCACAGCGGCCCGACCGCGACCCAGTGCACCCGCGCATCGGCGTGCGTGGCCACGGCAGCCTCGGGCGGCAGGGCCTCGCCGAATACCAGCACCGTGAACCAGGGGCCCAACAGCGCATGCAGGGACAGGCCGTCGGCCTGCCGCAGCACGATGTTGGGCAGCGCGCGGCCGGCGTGGGCATGGGTGCCATGCACCAGCGGCGAAGGGGGATAGACCGCGGGCATGCACAGGCGGCCGGTATTGATCAGGCGGGCGGTGGCCTCGTGTTGCGGTGCGAGCGCGATGATGGCGTCGCGCCACAGCGCGGCCGACCGGGCCGTGCCGGGATAGACAAAGCGCGACGAGCGCCGCGCCTGGCGGATGTTCTCCATGGCTGCGTGCTTGCGCTCGTGGCTGTAGCTGTCCAGCAGCGACGCATCCGCCTGCCCTTGCAGCAGCAGCGCCAGCTTCCAGCCCAGGTTGTCCGCATCCTGGATGCCGCCGTTGCCGCCGCGTGCGCCAAAGGGCGCGACCAGATGGGCCGAGTCGCCCGCGAACAGCACGCGGCCGTGGCGCAGGCTGTCCAGGCATTCGTGGCGGTAGGCCCAGACGCCATGCCAGGCGATATCGAAGTCGACCGATTCGCCCACCAGGTCGCGCACGCGTTGGCGCATGCCGGCCTCTGTTGCCGCGGCCTCGGCGTCCTCGTCGGGCCGCAGCTGGAAATCCAGCCGCCAGGTGTCGTCGGCCATCTTGTGGCGCCAGACCGCGCGGCCGTGGTTGCTGCCGGCGTCCAGCCAGGTCCAGCGCTCTTCGGGCCAGGTGGTGCCGCGCAGGACGATGTCGATGATGATCCAGCGGTCTTCGGTGCGGTCGTAGACGCGCGGTTGCAGGCCCAGCAGGCCGCGCACCGCGCTGTGTGCGCCGTCGCAGGCCACCACCCACTGGGCGCGGGTGGCATAGGCGCCGTCGGGCGTCTGTACCCGCAGCGTGACGGGGCCGTCGGCGCAGGGGGCGATGCCGACGACGGCGTTCAACCAGCGCAGGTCGGCCAGCGGTTCACGCTGCAAGGCGTCGACCAGGAAGGCTTCCAGATAGTATTGCTGCAGGTTCACGAAGCCGTTGTGGCGCATGTCCGGCTGGTCCTGTAGCGTGAACGATGCCACCGCCTTGTCGCGGCACAGCACGCGGCCGATGTTCCAGCGCACGCCCTTGTCGACCACCGCGCCGGCCATGCCCAGCCGGTCGAAGATATCCAGCGTGCGCTGTGCCCAGACCATGCCGCGCGAGGCCAGGCCGCGCACGCCGACGGTGTTGTCGTCGTCCAGCACCACCACGGCAATGCCGCGGCGCACCAGGTCCAGCGCCAGCGTCAGGCCGGAAAGCCCGGCGCCGACGATGGCGACGGCATGCGGCTCGGCGCGCGGGCCGTCCATCTCGGCGGGCCGGATATAGGGGTAGAGGGGAAGCTCTGTCATCGTTTTCCCTAGCGTCTTGTGTTTTGTCTCTTGCCCCACTCTAGGAGCGCGACGCGGGCCCGTCATGTCCTCACGGAAGAGGACACACGGAAGGCGGGGGTTGACCTTAGAATCGGGAAAACACGTCCGTACGAGGACCCAGAACCATGGAAGAGACAAGCACGCCGCTGGCGGCGGCCGGGGGGACGGACCAATGGGCGGCATCCGCCGTGATGGACCTGGGCGGGCCGATGTTCCATGCCGCGCTGCTGCTGGCCCTGCGCGAAACGGTGGCGGCCGATCACGTGGCCCACGTGTTCTACGGGCACGACGGCTCGGTGCAGTATTCGTCGGCCGCCAGCCTCTTGAACCAGTCCCTGATCGAATGGACCACCAACGTCTACGTCGACGATGAGTTCTATCGCCGCGATCCCAACTACGCGCTGCTGCGCGACCTGGCCTGTCACCCCGAGGGACAGCCGGACCTGATCATCCAGACGCCCACGCCGGGACACATCCTGGATGCCGAATACCGCCGCCTGCTGTTCGAGCGGCCGGGCTTTGCCAGCAAGATTTCACTGATCGGGGCGCGCAGCGAAGGCATCAGCTACCTGAACCTGTATTTTTCGCGCACGCATTCGGCGGACGTGACCGACCTGATGCGCGGCCGCGCGCCGCTCTTGATCGCGCTGGCGCGGCGCCATCAACAGCTATGTCGGCGCGAGGCCGCGCCGGCACCCGTGGCGGCCTGGCCGGCCGACCTGTCGTTTCGTGAGATCCAGGTGGCGAACCTGCTGCGCCAGGGCCACACGGCCAAGGAAGTGGGCCGCGCGCTGGGCCTGTCGCCCACCACGGTGGTGACCTACAAGAACCGCATCTTCAAGAAGAGCAAGGTCGCCAGCCTGAAGGAATTCCTGATCAAGGCGCCGGTGGCACGCGAGGCCTCGCATGGCCCCTCGTAGCGGCTGACAGGGTCTGGGCACGCCGGCTGTCGAGTGCCTCCCGGCCGTCACGCCATCTTCGCGTACAGCCGGATCAGATCATCGAACGACGCAGCGACGGGCATGAACCAGCCGTCGTCAATGAAGCCGTCGACCAGGGCGTCGACATCCTGGCCCCGGATGTCCAGGTCTTCGTAGACCGAGGCCATCTCGCCATCGGTGTACATGATGCGGCCCTGGTGCGTGCCCTGGCTGATTTCCACGTAGGTACAGAAGTCGCCGCCCAAACCCAGCACGGGGGCGAAGGGCAGGAAGGCGGGGTTGTGAAAGCCCATTTTCGGGGTCAGCAGCGCCAGGTCCAGGTGGGGGGTGCCATTGCCGATGCCGAAAAAGGTATTCATGTCGGCCAGCGCGGGCGAGACGCCGGCCCGGTGGGCCTGGTCGAAATCGAAGCCGAAGCGCAGGCCGTTGCTGCGCGCCAGGAACGCCTTGTAGCCATCGGAAAAGCGCGTTTGCCAGGCGTGCTCGTAGGCCTGGATGGCGGCGCGGTCGGCGCCGGGGAACGATTGCAGGATCTTGCCCGAACGCAGGAGTTTCTCTAGCGGGTCCATGGGGTGGAAGTCCTTTCGAGGTTGGCGCAGCGAATCCGCCAGGCAGCGGACGGGAAGGCAACGCCAGGATAACGCGCCTTCCACGTCACCGGTGTTTCACGATTTTTCACAAATCCCCCACAAATGGCGGCGGATCGGAGCCGGCTTTTGTCCCTATGATCCCGAGCCGCCGGCTGTCGGCGCCTGGGCCTGCAATGTTCAAATTCTTCGTTCGATTCTTCATCGTGGTCGTGATCAGCCTGTGCCTGGCCTACCAGCTGGTGGACAAGGGCCTGGGCAAGCTGTTCAAGCCGACGGTGGACGAGATTGCCTACCAGTCGCTGCGAGGCCAGGTCTACGAACTGCACCAGCGGCTGGATGGCGTGCCGCCGGCCGAGCGCGAAGCCGCGTTGCGTGAACAGGTGGTGCCGCACTACGGTCTGGCGTTGCGCCTGCTGCCGCCGGACCAGGTGCGGTTGACGCAGGGCGAACGCGAGCAGCTCGAGAGCCGGGGCTTCGTGATGCGCGACGAATACAACACGCACCTGGTGCCGTTGCCGGGCGAGCCGGCGCAATGGCTGGAATTGCGCCTGCCAGGCGAGGGCGTGGTCGATACCTTGCTGACCTGGAGTCTATGGACCTTCCTGACGGTGATGGTGGGCTTGGGGCTGCTGGCTTTGTGGGCGCTGCCGATGTGGCGCGACATGGACCGGCTGCGCAACGCGGCGGTGCGCATGGGGCAGGGCGAGCTGGGCATGCGGGTGCAGTTGTCGCGGATGACGGGCATTCGCCACGTGGGCGAAAGCTTCAACTACATGGCGGGCCGCATCGCTACGTTGATCGAGAACCAGCGCAGCCTGACCAATGCCGTGTCACATGAATTGCGCACGCCGCTGGCGCGGCTGTCGTTCGAGGTGGACGTGCTGGACCGCAGCGGCCTGCCGCCGGCACACGGCCGGGTGCTGCGCGACATGCGGGCGGATATTTCCGAACTGGAAAGCATGGTGGCCGAGCTGCTGGTGTATGCGCGGCTGGAGCGGCCCGCCGACGACGCCGTGAAGCAGGAAACGGTGGATACGCGTGATTGGCTGGGCGAGGCGCTGGCCCAGGTGGCGCACCAGGCCGATGCACGCAATGTACGCTGTGTGGTGGTGGAGGGGCATCCGCCGCACGTCAGCCTGAACCCGCGCTACATGAGCCGGGCGCTCTTGAACCTGGTGCAGAACGCGGTGCGCTACGCGCGCGGCCGCATCGAGATCGCGCTGGCGCGCTGTCCGCATGGCGGCTTCGAGCTGATTGTGGATGATGACGGGCCGGGCATCCCCGCCGAGGATCGCGCCCGGGTCTTCGAACCCTTCACCCGCCTGGATGAAAGCCGCGACCGCGGCACGGGCGGCGCGGGCTTGGGCCTGGCGATCGTGCAGCGCGTGGCGGCCAGCCACCGCGGCACCATTCAGGTGTTCGACAGCCCGCTGGGCGGCGCGCGTTTCGTGTTGCGGTGGGCGGTGCCCGCGGGGCAGCCGGGATAATTGCATTTTGATGGCGGTCCGCGCAAAAATGGCGCTTGGCATCGGGGGCTTCCCCTGCCGACTCTTCCCCATAACGAGAACGCCATGAGACATTTTCTGCCCGCCCTGGGCGCAGCCCTTGTATTTTCCCTAGGCAGCCAAGCGGCCCTGGCGCAACAGGCGCCTGCGGCATCCGCCGCTGCCAAGCCGCCCGCGCGCGACCCGTTCTTTTGGCTGGGCGAGATCAACAAGGCCACGGCCGTGATCAACACCGACGAAGGGCTGCTGGACAAGTCCATGGCGCCGCGCCTGGCGGCCGGCGTGGCCAAGGTGATCAACGATGGCAACCAGCCCGGCGCCAAGCGGCCAGCCAGCGTCATCACGTTCGAACCGCTGCTGATCAAGGCGGCCGGCGAAGACGTGACGCTGCTGCACGCGGGCCGTTCCAGCCAGGACATGCACGCCACCTACCGCAGCGCGATCCTGCGCGACAAGCTGCTGGAACTGGCGGACCAGCTGAACGCCACGTCGACCACGCTGGTGGAACTGGCGGCCAAGCACGCCGGCACCATCGTGCCGAACTACACCAACGGCGTGGCGGCGCAGCCGAACAGCTATGGCCACTATCTGCTGGGCCAGGCGGCGGGGCTGGCGCGCGATGCGCAACGCATCCGCGAGGCTTATGTGCGCATCGACCGTTCGCCCATGGGTACCACGGTGCTGAACGGCACCAGCTGGCCGCTGGACAGAAAGCGCATGGCGCAATACCTGGGTTTCACGGCGCTGGTGGACAACGCTTATGACGCCTCGCAGATCTCGTCGATGGACCAGCCGGTGGAAGTGGCGTCCATCGTGACCAGCATCGCATTGCGCACGGGCAATTTCGTGGAAGACGTGATGACGCAGTACGCGCAATCGCGTCCGTGGATTCTGCTGGAAGAGGGCGGCGGCAATACCTATGTGTCCAGCGCCATGCCGCAAAAGCGCAATCCGGGCTTGCTCAACGATACGCGCAGCGATGCGTCGACGGCGGTGACGCTGGCGATGGGGCCGGTGATCCAGACGCACAACATCACCCCGGGCATGAGCGACCCCAAGGACGTGAAGCAGAATTCGGCGATGGTCGACAGCGGCATCTTGGCGCTCAAGCGCTGGGACCGGGTCCTGAAGGCCATGGTCATCAGTCCGGACCGTGCGCTGGAAGAACTGAACAGCGACTGGACGGCGTCGCAGGAACTGGCCGACGTGCTGATGCGCAAGTACAAGCTGCCGTTCCGCGATGGGCATCATTTCGCGTCGGAAGTCGTGACCTACGCCAAGACCAACAACATCAAGCCGCTGGACTTCCCGTATGACCAGGCGCGCCGCATCTATGCCGAGGCGATGAAGGGATCGAAGTACCCGAACGAACTGCCGATGAGCGAAGCCGAGTTCCGCGCGACGCTGGACCCGGTGGCCATCGTGAAGAACCGCGCCACCATCGGCGGGCCGCAGCCGGCCGAGATGGATCGCATGATCAAGGAAGCGCGCGAGCAGTTGGCGTCGCAGGATAAGTGGATCAAGGAACGCCGCGGTCACATCGCGGATTCGCTGGCCAGCCTGGACAAGGCGTTTGACGCGCTGGTGGCCAGCGCGCCTAAAGAGCAGGGCAAGTAAGGCCCGGGCCGTGATGCAGGGCAGCGGCTGGAGCGAATGCCTTGCGGGTCGGGCGGCGCGCCAGGTGGGCGCCGGGGCATGCCCGGAACGGTTCCATCGATGGAGGGCCTGCGGCAGCGCATGCCGCAGGCCCTTCCGATTCAGAACCCCGTGCGCGGCACGTGTACGCGGCCTTCCATCAGCACGCGTGCGCTGCGGCTCATGATGGCCTTGGTGACGGTCCATTCGCCGTCGACCAATTGGGCCTCGGCGCCCACGCGCAGCGTGCCCGACGGGTGGCCGAAGCAGACCTGGTCGCGCCGGCCGCCGCCGGCCGCCAGGTTGACCAGCGTGCCGGGCACGGCGGCGGCGGTGGCGATGGCGACCGACGCGGTGCCCATCATGGCGTGGTGCAGCTTGCCCATGGACAGGGCGCGCACCAGCACGTCGATGTCATTCGCGCCGATCTGCTTGCCGCTGGACGCGGTGTAGGCCTTGGGGCCGGCCACGAAGGCGACCTTGGGGGTGTGCTGGCGGGCGGCGGCTTCTTCCAGGGATTTGATCAGGCCCATGCGCAGCGCGCCGTGGGCGCGGATGGTTTCGAAGCGGGCCAGCGCGGCGGCGTCGCCGTTGATGTCGTCCTGCAGTTCGGCGCCGCTGTAGCCCAGCGCGTCGGCGTTCAGGAAGATGGTGGGAATGCCGGAGTTGATCATGGTGGCCTTGAAGGTGCCCACGCCGGGCACTTCCAGGTCGTCCACCAGGTTGCCGGTGGGGAACATCGAGCCGCCGTCGCCTTCTTCGGCCGGGTTCATGAATTCCAGCTGCAGCTCGGCGGCGGGGAAGGTCACGCCGTCCAGTTCGAAGTCGCCGGTTTCCTGCACGGCGCCGTCGGTGATGGGCACGTGGGCGATGATGGTCTTCTGGATGTTGGCCTGCCAGATGCGCACCACGGCGATGCCGTTTTGCGGCACGCGGGCCGGATCGATCAGGCCGTTGGTGATGGCGAAGGGGCCGACCGCGGCGGACAGGTTGCCGCAGTTGCCGCTCCAGTCGACAAAGGCCTGGTCGATCGAGACCTGGCCGAACAGGTAGTCCACGTCATGGTCGGGGCGGGTGCTCTTGCCGACGATGACGGTCTTGCTGGTGCTGGAGGTGGCCGCGCCCATGCCGTCGATCTGCTTGCCGTAGGGGTCCGGGCTGCCGATGACGCGCATCAGCAGTGCGTCGCGGGCCGGGCCCGGCACGCGGGCGGATTCGGGCAGGTCGTCCAGCTTGAAGAACACGCCTTTGCTGGTGCCGCCGCGCATGTAGGTGGCGGCAATCTTGATCTGGGGTGCGTGGGCCATGGGGCAGTCCTGATGTCTTGAATGTGGGCGGCGGGCGCGCGGGGCGCCCGCCTTGATGAGGGTTGCGGGGATCAGCCGGCCTGCTTGGCCGAGCCGGCCGATTCGGCCTCCAGGAAGTCTTGCGCGAAGCGCTGCAGCACGCCGCCGGCTTCGTAGATGGAGACTTCCTCGGCTGTGTCCAGGCGGCAGGTCATGGGCACTTGCAGCGTTTCGCCATTGCGCCGGTGCACCACCAGCGTCAGGTCGGCGCGCGGCTTGCGTTCGCCGACCACGTCGTAGCTTTCGGTGCCGTCCAGGCCCAGCGTCTTGCGGTTCACGCCCGGCTTGAATTCCAGCGGCAGCACGCCCATGCCGATGAGGTTGGT
This sequence comes from Achromobacter sp. 1014246743, assembly GCF_059760725.1. NCBI lineage: Bacteria > Pseudomonadati > Pseudomonadota > Betaproteobacteria > Burkholderiales > Alcaligenaceae > Achromobacter > Achromobacter sp. 1014246743. The sequence goes on along the minus strand of NZ_JCBANA010000007.1, from coordinate 9,385 downwards.
GCGGTGGATGCGTTCGAAGCCTTCGGCGGCGATGGCTTCGACGCCGGCCAGGCGCACGCCCTTGGCGGCCCAGTCGCGCGACGAACCCTGGCCGTAGTCGGCGCCGGCCACGATGATGAGCGGCTGCTTGCGGTCCATGTAGGTTTCGATGGCTTCCCACATGCGCATCTCTTTGCCTTCGGGTTCCACGCGCGCCAGCGAGCCCTGTTTGATCGTGCCGTCGGCGTTCTTCACCATTTCGTTGAAGAGCTTGGGGTTGGCGAAGGTGGCGCGCTGCGCGGTGAGGTGGTCGCCGCGGTGGGTGGCGTACGAGTTGAAGTCTTCTTCGGGCAGGCCCATCTTGTGCAGGTATTCGCCCGCGGCGCTGTCCATCAGGATGGCGTTGGACGGCGACAGGTGGTCGGTGGTGATGTTGTCGCCCAGCACGGCCAGCGGCAGCATGCCGCGCAGCGTGCGCGCGCCGGCCAACGCGCCTTCCCAGTATGGCGGCCGGCGGATGTAGGTGCTTTGCGGGCGCCAGGCGTACAGCGGGCTGACGCCGGCCTGGCGTTCGTTCTGGATGCCGAACATGGGCGCGTAGACCTTGCGGAACTGCTCGGGCTTGACGGCGGCCTTGACCGTGGCGTCGATCTCGGCATCGGTGGGCCAGATGTCCTTCAGGCGAATCTCGCGGCCATCGGCGGTGGTGCCCAGCACGTCGCGTTCGATGTCGAAGCGGATGGTGCCGGCGATGGCATAGGCCACCACCAGCGGCGGCGAGGCCAGGAAGGCCTGCTTGGCGTAGGGGTGGATGCGGCCGTCGAAGTTGCGGTTGCCGGACAGCACGGCGGTGGCGTACAGGTCGCGGTCGATGATTTCCTGCTGGATCACGGGGTCCAGCGCGCCCGACATGCCGTTGCACGTGGTACAGGCAAACGCCACGACGCCGAAGCCGAGCTTTTCCAGGTCTTCGGTCAGGCCGGCTTCGTCCAGGTACAGGGCCACGGCCTTGGAACCGGGGGCCAGCGAGCTCTTGACCCAGGGCTTGCGGGTCAGGCCGGCGCGGTTGGCGTTGCGCGCCAGGAGGCCCGCGGCGATGACGTTGCGCGGGTTGCTGGTGTTGGTGCAGCTGGTGATGGCGGCGATGATGACGGCGCCGTCGGGCATCAGGCCCGGCTGGTTCTCGACCACGCCGGAAATGCCGCGTTCGGCCAGGTCGGCCACGGGCAGGCGGCGGTGCGGGTTGGACGGACCGGCCAGGGTGCGCACCACGGTCGACAGGTCAAAGCGCAGCACGCGTTCGTATTCGGCGGTCTTCAGGCTGTCGGACCACAGCCCGGCGGTCTTGGCGTAGGTTTCCACCAGCGCGATCTGCTCGTCTTCGCGGCCGGTCAGGCGCAGGTAGTCGATGGTCTGCTGGTCGATCGAGAACATCGCGGCCGTGGCGCCGTATTCGGGCGCCATGTTCGAGATGGTGGCGCGGTCGCCCAGCGTCAGGCTGGCGGCGCCTTCGCCGTAGAACTCCAGGTAGGCGCCCACGACCTTTTCCTTGCGCAGGAATTCGGTCAGCGTCAGCACCACGTCGGTGGCGGTGATGCCGGGTTGGGCGCGGCCCGACAGTTCGACGCCGATGATGTCGGGCAGGCGCATCCACGAGGCGCGGCCCAGCATGACGTTTTCGGCTTCCAGGCCACCCACGCCGATGGCGATGACGCCCAGCGCGTCCACGTGCGGGGTGTGGCTGTCGGTGCCGACCAGCGTGTCGGGGAAGGCCACGCCGTCTTGCGTGTAGATCACCGGCGACATCCGCTCCAGGTTGATCTGGTGCATGATGCCGTTGCCCGGGGGCACGACTTCGATGTTGCGAAAGGCCTGTTTGGTCCAGTCGATGAAGTGGAAGCGGTCTTCGTTGCGGCGGTCTTCGACGGCGCGGTTCTTTTCGAACGCGTCGGGGTCGTTGCCGCCGTATTCCACGGCCAGCGAGTGGTCGACGATCAACTGCACCGGCACCACCGGGTTGACCTTGGCGGGGTCGCCGCCCTTGTCGGCGATGGCGTCGCGCAGGCCGGCCAGGTCGACCAGCGCGGTCTGGCCCAGGATGTCATGACAGACAACGCGGGCCGGATACCACGGAAAGTCCAGGTCGCGGCGGCGTTCGATCAGCTGCTTGAGCGCATCGGTCAGCATCGCGGGGTCGCAGCGGCGCACCAGGTTCTCGGCGTGCACGCGCGAGGTATAGGGCAGGCGGTCGTACGCGCCGGGCGAAATGGCGTCCACGGCGGCGCGGGTGTCGAAGTAGTCCAGGCGGGTGCCGGGCAGGGGCTTGCGATAGGATTTGTTCATGCCTCGGTGCGCTTCAGGTTGCCCTGAGCGATCTGATTTTCGATGTTGAGACGGGATGCGCGGATGTGGCGGCGCATCAGGAGTTCAGCCAGCTCGCCATCGCGGTCGGCGATGGCGTCAAGAATGCGGTGGTGCTCGGCATACGACTGCCGGGGGCGATTCGGGGTGGTCGAATACTGGATGCGGTACATGCGCGCCAGTTGGTAGAGCTCGTCGCAGAGCATGCGAAACAGCATGTCGTTGCCGCTGCCTTTGACGATGCGGTAGTGGAAGTCGTAGTCGCCCTCCTGCTGGTAGTAGCCGATGCCTGCCTGGAAGGCTGCGTCTTTTTCGTGGGCTTGCAGCACCTGGCGCAGCTCTTCGATTTCCGCGGGCGGCATGCGGTCGGCAGCCAGGCGGCAGGCCATGCCTTCCAGGGATTCGCGGATTTCATACAGCTCGGCCAGCTCTTTGGGGCTGAGCGACACGACGCGGGCGCCGGCGTGCGGCACGCGCACCAGCAGCTTCTGGCCTTCCAGCCGGTGCAGGGCCTCGCGCAGCGGACCCCGGCTGACGCCATGGATGCGCGCCAGTTCCGGTTCTGAGATCTTGCTGCCGGGGGCGATTTCGCCTTTGACGATGGCGGACTGGATCTTGCGGAAGATGTGTTCCGCCAGGGTCTCGTTATCGCCAGGCTCGGCGCTGGGTAGCGTCAGCACTTTGCTCATTGTGTCAACAATCTGGTCTTTATCTGGGTGAAAACCCGGTTTAAGTCGCCTTCGGGCGATGGATTGTCAACAATTTACCTGCGAGGCGCCATGGCTGCAAGCCCTGGTTTTGAATGCGGCGTGACAAATAGAATGTTATTACATATCATTATTGTCTGGCCCTTGATCCCGCTGGCGCGAGATCGGGGCCTGCATTCTCATTCCTTCCGGAGCCCCGCATGAAAGTCCTTTCCTCTCTCAAAGACGCCAAGACCCGCCACCGGGACTGCCAGGTCGTCAAACGCCGCGGGCGCATCTACGTGATCTGCAAGTCCAACCCGCGCTTCAAGGCGCGCCAGGGCGGCGCGAAAAACAAGTAACGGCGCATCGTGCAATCGAACGTGCTTGACGTTGCCGTGGTGGGCGCCGGCCCCGCCGGGATCGGCATGGCTGTCGCATTGGCGCGGCACGGGGTGCGGCGGCTCGTGGTGATCGACCGGCACCAGGTGGGCGCCTCGTTCCTGGCATGGCCGCAGGAAACGCGCTTCATCACGCCGTCGTTCTACAGCAATCCGTTTGGCCTGGCGGACCTGAACGCCGTGACCGAGACCAGTTCGCCCGCGTTGTCGGCGGGCATGGAGCACCTGGACGGGTCACGCTATGCGCAGTACCTCGAACGGGTGGCGCAGGCCCACGAGGTGCCGCTGGCGCTGGGGTGCGACGTGACGGGGCTGGCGCGCGGGCCGCGCGGCGAATTTCGGCTGGATACGTCCAAGGGGACGGCGCTGGCGCGGTCGGTGGTGTGGGCCACGGGTGAATACCAGTATCCGGACCTGCGGCCCTTTGCGGGGGCGCAGGCTTGCGTGCATTACGCCGAGGTGGACAGTTGGTCTGCCTTCGACGGCGATGACTACCTGGTGATCGGCGGCTACGAAAGCGGCGTGGATGCGGCCGTGAACCTGGTGGCCGGCGGCGCCCGCGTGCAGTTGCTGGCGCGCAAGTCGACCTGGGACCCGGCCAGCCCGCACGACCCCAGCCTGTCGCTGTCGCCGTACAGCCGTCAGCGGCTGTACCAGGCATTGGACAGCGGTCGGTTGCAGATCGCGTTCGGGGTCAACGTGCTGGAGGTGCGGCGCGAGGCCGCGGGCTTCGTGGCGCTGGCCGAGGACGGCCGCGTGTTTGCCAGCGTGCACGAGCCGATCCTGGGCACCGGCTTTCTGCGGGGCGGCGGCGCGCAGTTGATCCGCGAATGCTTCGACTGGACGGCCGATGGCCGGCCGGTCCTGAGCGCGCATGACGAATCCACGCTGACGCCCGGCCTGTTCCTGGCGGGGCCGCAGGTGCGGCAGGACCGCCGCATCTATTGCTTCATCTATAAGTTCCGCCAGCGCTTTGAAGGCGTGGCGCGGAGGGTGGCACAGCACTTGGGCCTGCCGCCGCAAGAAGAGGCGCCGGGTGCCTGGGGCCCGTTCGGCAATGCGGATTGCTGCGATGACGCCTGCGAATGCTGACACGGTGGTATTGGCCGGGCTGGAGAATGCGGGCAAATCGGCGCTGTTTCGCAGCCTGACGGGCCAGGCGGTCGGCGACGAGAACAACGTGCCGGGGTCCACCGTGGCCTGCCGCGAGGCCTGGCTGCGCGATACCGGCACCCGGCTGGTGGATACGCCGGGCGTGCGGCTGCGCGAAGACAGCGCCGCCACCCGACTGGCCCTGGCGCGGCTGACGCCCGCCGCCGTGGTGGCGGTGGTGATGCGCGTGACCGATGCGCCGGCGCGCATGCGCGAACTGCTGGCCATGCTGGCGGGGGCGCGGCGTGTGTGCGTGGTGCTGACCTTCGCGGACAAGTGCGACGACGGACCGGCGCTGGCTGCGCGTTGCGGCGCCGCGTTGGGCGTGCCGGTGGCGGCCATCAACGCGCGCACGCCTGCGACGCAGGAACTGGTGGCGGTGCGTGCGGCGTTGGCGGGCGCGGCCTTGCTGCCCGCCGCGCCTGCACCGTTGATCGCCTGGCACGCGGCCGGCCTGCGCCGGCCGCAGCGCACGCCGTTCGACCACGCCCGGCTGGGGGCGTGGTGGGCATTGTTGGCGTTGGTATCGATGTTTGCGTTGCCGGTGGTGCTGGCCTACCTGCTGTCCGGCTGGCTGCAACCCTGGGCCGATGCCGCGCTGGTGCAGCCGCTGACCGAGGCGTTGGCACTCGCGCCGGCCGCGTTGCAGACGGTGCTGGTCGGCAGCTATGGCCTGGTCAGCCTGGGGCTGTATTCCTTCATCTGGGCGTTTCCGGTGGTGGCGCTGATCGGCGTGTCGATGGCGCTGTCCGAAGAAAGCGGGCTGAAGGACCGCATGACCGCGGCGCTGGACCCGGCGCTGCGGCACATCGGCCTGAGCGGACGCGACCTGATCCCGGTGCTGTCGGGCTTTGGCTGCAATGTGGTGGCCACGTTCCAGAGCCGGGGCTGCTCGGCCTGCACGCGGCGCGCCTGCGTCAGTCTGATCGCGTTCGGTTCGGCGTGCAGTTACCAGATCGGCGCGACGCTGTCGGTGTTCGGCGCGGCCGGGCGGCTGTGGCTGTTTGCGCCGTACCTGTTCCTGCTGTTCGTCGTCGGTGCGGTGCACACGCGGCTGTGGCACGGGGCGTTGCGGGCCGATGCCGCCGCGTCGCTGTCCGGCCAGGCGTATCTGCAATGGCCGTCCTGGCGCGGGGTGGCCTGGCGTCTGCGCGCCGTGTTGGCGCAATTCCTGAAGCAGGCGATGCCGGTGTTTCTGCTGATCTGCCTGTTCGCATCCCTGCTGGAAGGCATGGGCGCCATCCAGGCGCTGTCGTCGTGGCTGGCCGCGCCCATGGCGGCGCTGGGCTTGCCGGCGCAGGCGGCGGGCGGCGTGGTGTTTTCGCTGTTGCGCAAGGATGGCCTGCTGGCGCTGAACCAGGGGCAGGGCGCGCTGCTGGCGCAACTGACGGTGGCGCAGACCTTCGTGCTGGTGTGGCTGGCGTCCACCGCTTCTGCTTGCCTGGTGACGCTATGGACCGTGGGGCGCGAACTGGGGGCTCGTCAGGCGTGGGGCCTGGCGGCGCGTCAGGCGGCGACGTCGCTGGTGTCGGCGTGGTTGCTGGCGCTGGTGTTGATCTGATGCGGCCAAGCCGGCGGCCGGCTGACGCCAGAGAAGGCGGGCCGGCACAGGCAAGGGCGTGTGATTACGGACCGGTATCCGGATAATTCGGGCCGGCGTCGCGGAAGCCGCCGCTGCTGTAGGGATTGGCGGCGCCAGGATGTGGCGGGCCGCCAGGGCCCAGGGACGAACAGCCGCCCAGAATAAGCAGGGCGGCCAGCAAAGCCAGCGCGCGTGTCGGGATGGGTTTCATGGTGATCTCCGGCGGCTGCCCCTCGGCGGCCGCGTACAGCCTGTTTGTCGTTCCAGTTTACGCCTGTGTCAGGGTTTGGGCACGACGCCGTGGCGGGCCATCAGGGTCAGGTTGCCGCCCAGGCGGGGGTCCTTGAACGGCCCTTCGGCGTGCATGGCATCGAAGTCGTGCGGATCGGTGGCATGCTGGCGGTAGAACTCGACCCAGCCGCTGCTGCCGTGTGGCCGTTCGGCCTCTTGCGGCGCACCGGCGCGCTGGGTGAACCAGGCGCTGTCGCGATAGCCATCTGCCACACGGTGCGCCAGCCGGCCCAGCGCGCCCTCGCGGTAGGCGTACCAGTCGTGGCCGGTTTCGTAGGCCAGTTCGGCCATCATGACCAGCGGGGCGGCGGCGTAGTCGTGATAGTGCAGGGCGCGGCGGGCGCGCGCCATTTCCATGGGCAGGCTGCCGTCTGGCTGGATGTCTTCCACGCCTTTGCGGTAAATGGCCTGCGCGGTGCGCAGCAGGTCGGCATCGTGGGTTGCCACTGCCGTGGCCATGATGCCGACGCCGGTCCAGTAATAGTGGTTGTTGCGCTTGTGCCGGGTATCGTCCCAGTAGGCCAGGTTGGCGCGGGACAGTTGCCTGAGCCAGGGTTCGATGACGCCGCGCTGCGCCGGCGTGGCCAGCGGCAGGGTCTTCAGGTAGGCCAGGGCAGCGGCGCCGTGGGTCCATTGACGCAGGTAGTCGGGCTGGTCGTTGTTGCTGCGGATCATGCGGCCCAGCATCGCGCCGTCCTGCGCCCACGCGGCCAGCCAGGCCTGGGCGCAGCGGCCTGCGGCGGCGTCGTTGTCGGCCAGGTAGGCGTCGGACATCGTGGCGATGCGCTGCGCGTAGTCGTCCAGGGGGCGCGTCTGGGCGCGGTTGCGGGTCTGCAACTGCGGATCGATCTTTGAGTGGGCGGCGTCGGTGTAATAGCCCGTGCCTTGCAGGTCGGGCGGCCCGGGAGGCGGTGTCGGGCACTGCGGCGCGGCCGCCAGCGCCTGCGCGCCGGCCAGGGTCAGCAGCAGACCCGTTGCGTATCGCCAGCGGGGCGGCAGGCGGCGCGCAGGGGCCGGAGGGATGCCTGCAATGGGGCGGTGCAAGGGCGAAGTCATCATGCAAACCTGTATTGAAGCGTCGCGACGCGTTCCGAATAGACCTTCCTTCGCGATTTAAGTTGCGTGGCGGCGCGCAGCGCGTCGGCCGCCGATGCCGGGGTTCGTCGCGGTCTAGCGCGCCAGATGGGCGTCGATATAGCGCGAGATGGCGCGGGTTTCGTCGTTGTCTGCACCCACGTCCGCATTGATCTGGGCGTGATTGCGCGCGATACCCAGGATTTCCGCCTGGTTGCCATGCGCGGCGAGCTGGTCGGCGTAGCTGCGCGACCGGCGGCACGGATCCGGCCGCAGGGTCGAGCACACCAGCAGGGTTGGCGATAGCGGGCCGCGCAGTTGGGCGGCGGGCGAGGCCTGGGCCCACTGGGCCGGGTCGGCGCCGAAGGCGTCGTCGTAGAAGGGGGCGTGGGGCCGGGGCATGACGTCCAGCAGGTCGAAGCCGGCGCCGTCCAGGATCACGCTGGCGCGCCAGGGCCGTGCGCCGGTGCGTTGGCGCATGGCGGCGTCGGCGGCCAGCAACGCCAGCAGGTGGCCGCCGGACGAGTGGCCCATGACGATGATGCGGTCCGGATCGGCCCCCCAGCCGGGCGCTTCGCGCTGGACCCAGGCCAGCGCCAGGCCCAGGTCCTGTGCCTGGGTTTCTGGACGCGCGGCTGGCAGTACCCGGGTATTGACCGAGACGATCGCAAAGCCCTTGGGCAGCCAGTAGTCCAGTTTGTTGTCGACGACATCCGAGGCGGCCTTGTCGCCGCCTTTCCAGGCGCCGCCGTGCACCATGACGAGGACGGGGGCGGCCGGTCCGGATGAACGACCGGGCAGATAGACGTCCGCCCGTTGCGCCGCGTCCGGGCCGTAGGGCTGATCGATCAGCGGCGCGGCGGGGGCGGCGGGGGCCGGGCTTGCCCCGGCGCAGGCCAGGGCGAGGGCGATCAACAGGTGGGGCAGGCGCATGGCGGCGGGCGGGATCCAGGGTGCCGGTTACTGTAGCGCGGGTGGGCTGCCGTGGCGACCCGGCGCCGGTTTGTGGCATGCTGCGCCGCTCTTGTCCTTTTTCCTTGCTGCCATGCCTATCAGACTCTTGTCGCGGCTTTGCGATTTTCTGCTGCTGTTTGCCGCCGCGGCGCTGTTCGGCGCCTGCCTGACGGCCAAGTTGCAGACCGGGTCGTACGGACTGGCGATGCCCGATGCGCCTTATCTGTACGAGCGGTCGGACTTCTTTCTGGATGCGTCATTCGCCGGCCTGGTGGCCTGGCTGGCGCTGGCCGTGGCCGAACGGTTTACGCCGTTGGGCCGATCGGCCATCGGCCGCGCCGTGGCCGGCATGGGGGCGGCGCTGCTGGCCATTTATCTGGGGCCGCCGGCCCCGATCGTGTTCGGCAACACCTGGGCGCGCTGGGAACCGACCTTTGAATTGTTCCTGGCCCAGTGGGACATCGCGTTGCCGCTGGCCGTGGCGGTCGTGGCGGCGCGCCAGGGCATTCGCAAGCTGGCGTCCGTGATTTACCCGCGCAGCACCCGATCCAATTCAAGCACCGTCTGATACAGCACGCGCGTGCCGTCCAGCAGTTGCGCCGGTTCGATCCATTCTTCGGGGCAGTGGCTGCGGCCGTTCAGGCAGGGGATGAAGATCATGCCGATGGGGCCGGTGGGCGCCATGTAGACCGCGTCGTGGCCGGCGCCGCTGGGCAGGCGCATGCTGGCGTAGCCCAGCTGGTCGGCGGCAGCCTTGACGGCATCCATCACCAGCGGCGCGCAGTCGGTGGGCTGGGCGCGGCTGAGCTGGGTGAAGCCGGCGGTCAGGCGCAGCGCCTTCAGGTCGTCGGCCACCGAGGCCATCAGCGTTTCGGGAAACGCGTCCAGCACCGCATTGCTGTCGC